>CAZSYV010000009.1:12476-38143 GCA_964610955.1 uncultured Klebsiella sp.
TGTGCTCCGAACGGATGGTATCCAGTGCCCCAGGGTCATCGCGAGCGCACGGGCCAAGCAAGCTTTACCCGTTGGTGTTTTGTCGCTACTTTTACGGAACGTCGACCGTATCCCGACTGCCTTGCAGCTGCGGCCCGGCAGTCACCCGGGCAATTCTCGTCAAGGAGCCTCCATGTCGTGTTTCCGCAGTTTCGAACCTCGGGCAGCGGCTGGTGGCCGGCGTGGCTTTCTGAAGCGCCTGGTCGTGGTGGGTGCGGCCGGCATGTTGACAAACCCGGTGTTGGCGGGTGTGCCAGCCTCACTGTCGAGGTCATCCGGGGCGCGTGAGCTCAGCTTTCTGAACCTGCACACCGGTGAGCGGCTGCGAGCGTCGTACTGGGAAGATGGTCACTACCTGGACGATGCGCTCGATGCAATCTATCGGGTGCTGCGTGATCATCGAGCCAACGTGGTGCATGCAATCGATACGCAGCTGCTCGATTTGCTCACGGGGCTGCAGGCGACGATTGGTAGTTCACGTTCCTACGAGGTCATTTCGGGCTATCGTGCGCCATCGACCAACGAGATGTTGCGCGCACACAGCTCCGGTGTTGCCCAGGGAAGCCTGCACCTGCAGGGCAAGGCAATCGATATCCGGCTGCCCGGAACGGGTCTGCTCGACCTGCACAGCGCAGCAGTGGGCCTCAGGGGCGGTGGAGTCGGGCTTTATCGTTCCTCGAACTTCATCCATGTGGATACCGGAAGGGTTCGCTACTGGTAAGGCCCGTACGGCAGTCGCACTGATGATCGATATCGAAGTTGCACGTGACTTTCTGATCAGTGTGCTGATCGGTGCGCTGGTTGGTGTCGAGCGCGAAAAGAACCAGAGCGCAAGCGGGCATCGCACGATTGCGGGTCTGCGTACCTTCATCCTGCTGGCGCAGTTCGGCTCACTTGCCGCATGGGTGTCACTGCGCCTCGACAGCCAGATGCTGTTTGCGGTTGCGCTGGCACTGGTCGGTGCCGGGCTGATCTCGGGGCATGTGCTCGAGAGCCGTGTCCGGCCCGATGCGCCAGGCCTGTCGACCGAGTTTGCTGCGCTGACCGTATTTCTGCTGGGTGGCGTGGTGATTTACGGCCATGCGGAAGTCGCTGTGGCACTTGCGATCGTCACCTCGGCCGTGCTGGCGTTCAAGCAGCCGCTGCACGGCATGGTGGCGCGAATGGCCACCGACGACATCTATGCCGTGCTCAAGCTGCTGATCGCGAGCTTCATCGTGCTGCCGCTGCTGCCGAACCGTACGATCGATCCGCTCGGCGTGTTGAATCCGTACCTGCTGTGGCTGCTGGTCATCCTGATTTCGGGGCTTTCACTGGTGGGTTACGTTGCCGTGCGCCTGCTCGGGGAGGCGCACGGTACCGTGCTGACTGGACTCGCCGGCGGGCTGGCGTCGTCGACGGCGGTCACATTGGGCTTCGCACGCCAGAGCCGCAGTGATCCGACGTCGACGGGTGCCGATGCGCTTGCCGCAGGCATTCTGATTGCCTGGGCCATGATGTTCGTGCGCATGATCGTCACCATCGCCATCGTCAACCATGCCTTGTTGCCAACCCTGTTGAAGAGCTTTGGAGCCCTGACACTGTTGACGGCTCTCCTGGCAGGCTTTTTCTACCTGCGTGGCCTGCGTCGGCGAGAAGTGACGGCAGACACCGAGGTGCTGGTGGTCAACAACCCATTCAACCTGGTTTCCGCAGTGCAGTTTGCGCTGCTGTTTGCCCTGGTGCTGGTGGTGGTGGAACTGACGCGACGGCATGCGCCTGAAGGTGGCATTTACATCGTATCGGCGATTGCCGGTCTGACCGACGTCAATGCAATCACCCTGTCGCTGGCACAGCAGGCGAATGATATGACAGGCTTTCAGGTGGCGACGTTCGCGCTTGGGCTCGCGGCGCTGGCCAATACCCTGGTGAAGTTCCTGCTGGTCGTGTTCCTTGGTCAAGGCCCGCTGCGCGTGCGCCTGGCATGGGCAACGGCAATACTGTTTGGTATCTGGCTGCCGCTCGGCTGGTTCGTGTTCTGAACGTGGTCGGCAGGCGATCGGTCAGTGCTCGGGGGATGACGGTGGGTTGTCTTCCATGAGTTCGGCCTGGGTTACACCGGAAAGAGGGGCACCCTTCAGTGCCTCGATGGCTTCACTGCGCAGCACCAGGATGGCGATCCGCCGGTTGGCGGCAGCCTCGGGGTCCTTGCTGATCAGTGGTACCGATGCGCCCATGCCCTGTACCGTGAACACCTTCTGATCGGGGTAACCGCCTTCGATCAGCGCACGCCGGGCGCTGTTCGCGCGGTCGGCCGACAACTCCCAGTTGCTGTAATAGGCGCCCTCGCGGTAGCTCACCGAGTCGGTATGACCGTTGATGCTGATCTGGTTCATGACCGCATCGAGCCGTGGTGCAAGTGCCTGCAGCACCTCGCGTGCGTAGTCGTGCAGTCGACTCTCACCACGGTCGAACATGGGGCGGTTGTCCTTGTCGATCAGTTGGATGCGCAGCCCGAGCGCTGTCTGGTCGATGATGATCTGGTCACGCAGCCCGAGGAATGCCGAGTCCCGCTTGCCGAGCTCATCCTCGAGCGCGCGCTGCAGTTCGTCGAGCGTGCGTTTCTCCCGTGCACGCTGTTCGGCGTACAGCGCCTCGTCGCTTGCGCTGGACAGTGAGGGTTCGGTCTCGTCCGGTTCGTTTGGCGTGGCTGGATTCTCGAGCGAGATGGCCCCGGGCTGAACACCTCCAGGTCCGATCTGCCCGATGCCCGGTGCATCGCGCCCGCCACCCTGACCAATGATCGTGGCACGCGGATCGTTGAAGTAGCCCTGAATGGCCGAACGCTCCTCGGGTGAAGTCTGTGAGAGCAGCCACAGCAGCAGGAAGAATGCCATCATCGCCGTGACGAAGTCTGCAAATGCCACTTTCCATGAACCACCGTGGTGTCCGTGGACGATGACCTTCTTGCGGCGAATGATGATTGGTGCGCTGTCTCCTCCCCCCATGGCGCTCATGCCCGCTTCACGCGCTCCTCGACCTCGGTCCACGATGGGCGAATCGAGTGGTAGACGATCTTGCGTCCGAATTCGACGGCCAACTGGGGTGGCGCCCCCGAGAAGCTCGCTATCATGGCGACCTTGATGCACTCGAGGAACTTGGCCTGTTCGCGTGCAAGGTGTTCGAGATAGCTCGATGTCGGACCAACGACACCGTAGGACAGCAGGATACCGAGAAAGGTGCCGACCAGGGCTGCTCCGACGTGCTGGCCGAGCTCTGCCGGTGGACCGCCGATGTGCGCCATCGTGATCACGATCCCCATCACGGCGGCGACGATGCCGAAGCCGGGCAGTGCATCGGCGACCTTGCTGAGCGCGTTCGGGACCAGGTGTGATTCGGCGTGATGAGTCTCGAGTTCCGCCTCGAACAGCGCGTCCAGATCGTGTGCGGCCACACCACCCAGCGTCATCACACGCAGATAGTCGATGATGATTTCGCGTGTTCCGTGGATGCGGTCGATCCCCGGGTGCTTGGTGAAGATCGGACTTCCCTCGGGATCATCGATATCCTTCTCGATGCCGAGAAACCCCTCACGGCGCATCTTGGTGAAAAGGTCGTACAGCAGCGCAAACAGCTCGAGATAGGCTTCCTTGCCATATGGTGATGGCCTGAGCAACGTTGCGGTGGACTTGAACACGTCGATGGTCACGCTGAGAGGATTGGACATCAGCAGGGCGCCGAGTGCGGCACCACCGATGATCAGCAGTTCGAATGGCTGGAACAGTGCGAGAATCTTGCCGCCGGAGAGCATGAAACCGGCAACGCACGATGCCAGGACGACGACCAGTCCGATCACCACATTCATCTGTGATCTTCGCTCCTTTGTCCGATGTGGCGCATGCTCTGACTCGAGGCGGACTGTGTCATACAGCCAAGCAGACTAGCACAGGGTTCGCGATCTCACACGGCGCGCGGAAGCGTGGTGGCGCGTGGTTCGCTTATGCGAAGGAGCCAACGCGTGCAAGCGACAGAAACTCCTGGCGCGTGGCGTCCTCACGCATTGCGCCCAGCATGACTGAGCTCGTCATTACCGAGTTCTGCTTTTGCACGCCACGCATCATCATGCACATATGCCGCGCCTCGATGACCACACCGACGCCCTCTGCACCCGTGACCTGCTCGACCGTGCGGGCGATCTGGAAGGTGAGGTTTTCCTGGATCTGCAGGCGCCGTGCGAACATATCGGCGATGCGCGCGATCTTCGACAGGCCAACCACCTTGCCCGTGGGAAGGTAGCCGACGTGGCAGCGTCCAATGAACGGCAGCAGGTGATGCTCACACAGCGAATAGAGTTCGATGTCGCGCACCACCACCATTTCGTCGTTGTCCGAGGGAAAGATCGCACCGTTGACAATCTCCTCCAGGTTCATCCGGTAGCCTTCGGTGAGGAACGTCATCGCCTTGGCCGCGCGCAGTGGTGTCTCGCGCAGTCCTTCGCGCTGCGGATCCTCACCAATCAGTTCGAGGATGTTCAGGTAATTTGCGCCAAGTTCATCGATCATGTGGATCCTCCTGGATACTAGGTATTGCGCGCGGGAAGCCAAAGTGCGAACGCACTTTGTCGCGGCCTGTGAGTGACTGCAGTATATCCTCGGGTGCCCGAATTGCTTGCTTGCCCGCGCAAAGGCGCACGATCGATAATGCAAGCGTTGCCCAGGGAAGGGTGTCACCGATGCCGCGGCGCATCACTGCTGCAGGGAGGCTGGCAGTCATGATCAAGATCAGGACCGGAGTTCGTCGTGCGTGGATGCGCGTCACGCTGATAGAGCGCATTCACGCGCAGGATTTCATCGAAACGGTGATGCCGGCGGCACAGCGTCTGCACGAACGGCATGGGCGCATCGAGCTCCTGCTCCTTGATGTGAGGAGCTTCCAGGGCTGGACGGGAAGTGGCGCCTTTGCTGCACAAAGCTGTTTCCTGCGGGTTTTCGGGCGCAGCATCGGGCGTGTCGCCGTGTTCGGTTCACGTGCATGGAAGGGTGCGGTGCCTGCGATCGCCCAGCTGTTCGTTGCTGCCGAGGTGCGCAGCTTCCTGCCGGGGCAGGGTTGGCTGCTGCGCCGCTGGCTGCGGACACTGCGCCCTGACGGGGTGCAGAACACTGACTCATGCTGAGGTTGTGCGCTGCAGATCGTCGAGGCGGCGAGAAATGATCGTGATCAGCGCATGGCGCAGGATGCAAGTGCATCGACCATGGCATGCGTCAGCTGCCCGAGGTCGGAATCGTCGATCACATACGGAGGCATGGTGTAGACCAGCCTGCCGAAGGGGCGCAGCCAGACGCCGCGCGCAACGAACGCTGCCGTGATTTCACGCATGGCGACTGGGTGTTCGGTCTCGATGACGCCGATCGCACCGAACACGCGCACATCGCGCACGCCGGGCAGCTCGCGTGCCGGTGCCAGCCCGCTGCGCAGCCCGGAGCCGATGCGCTCCACCTCGCGCGACCAGGGCAGTGCAAGCAGCATCCGTGTGCTGGCGAGTGCGATGGCCGAAGCGAGCGGGTTGCCCATGAAGGTCGGGCCGTGCATCAGCGCGCCGGCCTCGCCCGAGCACACCGTGGCGGCGATACGATCACTGGTCAGCGTTGCTGCCAGTGACAGATAACCACCGGTAAGGGCCTTGCCGATGCAGAGAATGTCGGGGGCGATTGCCGCATGCTCGCAGGCAAACAGCCTGCCGGTTCGACCAAAGCCGGTGGCGATTTCATCGGCAATGAGCAGTATCCCGTGCGCTGAACACAACTCGCGTACCCGGGACAGGAAGTCGGCCGAATAGAAGTGCATGCCGCCGGCGCCCTGGACCACCGGCTCGAGGATCACTGCGGCGATGTCTCGTGCGTGCTCTTCGAGAAGGGCAGTGAAGGCGTCGATGTCTTCCTTGCGCGCCTCTTCGTGCGGTGCGCCACCGGGGCGCGGTGCAAACAGCTGTCGTGCGAGTACGCCGTCGAACAGCCGGTGCATTCCCGTGACCGGATCGCAGACCGACATCGCCATGAAGGTGTCGCCATGGTAGCCGCCGGCAAGGGTCAGCAGGCGTGTGCGCCTGGGCTCACCGCTGGCTTGCCAGTACTGCAGCGCAATCTTGATGGCGACTTCGACGGCGACCGAGCCGGAGTCGCACAGAAATACCCGCTCCAGATGTCCGGGTGTGATGCGTGAAAGCAGTGCACACAGCTCTGCAGCGGGTTGATTGCCGAGTCCACCGAACATCACATGTGCCATTTGCTGTGCCTGCGCAGCCAGCGCGTGGTTCAGTACCGGGTGGTTGTATCCGTGGATTGCCGACCACCATGAGGACATGCCATCGATCAGCTCGCGACCGTCGGCAAGGCGCAGCCGTACACCGTGTGCGGAAGCCACCGGATAGACCGGATCGGGCACACAGGCACTTGCGTAGGGATGCCAGGCGTGGCGTCGATCCAACTCGAGCCATGGAGCCTGCATCAGCAGCGGATCGTCAGTGGCTCCCATCGTCTGCGTCCTGCACCATCACCGAGAGTATTGGCAGAACATTGGCAACGATCAGTGGCTGGGCGGCAGTGTTGGGATGGATGCCATCGGTCTGCATGAGTCCCGGATCGGTCGCAATGCCGTCGAGCAGGAAGGGAACCAGAGCGGTGGCGTTCTGCCGGGCGATCTCACCGTAGAGCGCGTGGAATGCCTTTGTGTAGCTGGGGCCGTAGTTCGGCGGGATGCGCATGCCGAGCAACAGCACTTTTGATCCCGCCGCGTGTGCATCGGCGATCATCCGTGTAAGGTTGGTGCGGATCGAAGCCGGTGGGAAGCCGCGCAGGCCGTCGTTGCCGCCCAGCTCGAGCAGTACGATCCGTGGGCGGTATTCACTGAGCAGCGGTGGCAGGCGCGCCTTGCCGCCCTCGGTGGTCTCGCCACTGATGCTGGCGTTGACGATGCTGCAGCCATCGAGCTGCTGCGCCAGCAGGTCGACCCACCTCCGGCCGGCAGGCACGCCGAGTGAGGCGCCAATCGAGTCGCCGAACACCAGTATGCAGGTTGCGTTGTCGCCCAGCGCGGGTGTGGCGAATAATGTCGATACGAACAGCAGGAAAATCAGTCGGATGCGGGCCATGAAACCGGTGATCGTCGCAAGGGGGGTCGAGAAGGAGGTCGTTACCACTGCAGGAGTGCTGCGCATCTTGCGAGGGATCGATCTCGAAATCAACCCAGGCGAGGCGGTTGCAATCGTTGGTGCATCCGGATCGGGAAAATCGACACTGCTCGGCCTGCTTGCGGGCCTGGAGCTGCCAAGCAGCGGCACGATCACGCTCGATGGCGAGGACCTCACGCGTCTCGATGAAGATGGGCGGGCACGGCTGCGTGCACGACTGGTGGGCTTCGTGTTCCAGTCGTTTCAGCTGTTGCCCGGTCTGAGTGCGCTCGAGAATGTGATGCTGCCACTGGAGATCCGCGGGGAGCGCAGCGCGGCAGCGCGCGCGAGAGAGTATCTGCAGCGTGTCGGACTGGAGGCACGCCTTGGGCACTATCCGCACCAGCTCTCCGGCGGTGAACAGCAGCGGGTCGCGATTGCTCGCGCCTTCGCCTGCGCGCCGCACGTGCTGTTTGCCGACGAACCCACCGGCAATCTGGACGCGGCCACCGGTGCGCGCGTGATCGATCTGTTGTTTGCCCTGCAGGTCGAGGAGGGAGCGACGCTGGTCCTGGTGACCCATGACGAGCGTCTGGCAGCCCGGTGTGCGCGTCGCTTGACGCTGGTTGAAGGTGAACTGCCGAGGAGCGGTGGGGGATGAGATGCTGATGCTTGGCTGGCGGCTGTTTCGCCGCGACTGGAGGAGCGGCGAGCTGGGGGTTCCGTTCACGGCGCTGGTGCTTGCAGTGGCGATCGTCAGCACGCTCGGGCTCTTCATCGATCGCCTGCAGCGAGCGGTCGAGCAGCGTGGTGCCACGCTCATCGCGGGGGATCTGGTGTTGCGCAGCACCCGTGCGATCGATCCGCTCTGGCTGGGCGCGGCTCATGCCGATGGGCTGCGCAGTGCAAGCACGCTCGAGTTCGTGACGATGATCATGTCCGGTGATGCGATGCAGCTGACGAGCGTGAAGGCGGTCGACACAGCGTATCCGCTGCTCGGTGAGGTCACCGTCGACACTGATGGTGCCGGGACATCGCACGAGCTGCAGCACGGCCCGGCTCGGGGGGAGGCATGGGCGGATGAGCGACTGCTCGGCGCACTCGGCATCGGCGTGGGTGAGACGATCGTCGTTGGTGATCACGAACTGCGCGTCGGCGCCGTGCTGCTGCGCGAACCGGACGGAGCAGCGAATCCAATCGTGCTTGGACCGCGTCTGATGATGAGCATGCAGGACGTGGATGCCACCGGAGTCATCCAGCCGGGTAGCCGGCTGCAGTATTCGTACCTGTTTGCGGGTGACCGGGAACGGATCGCGGCGTGGCGCTCGACGATCGAGCCGCGGCTGCAGCCAGGTCAGCGGTTTGTGACGGCGCGCGATGGCCCGGCGCGCATCGCCAGTGCACTTTCCCGTGCCGAGACGTTTCTGTTGCTGGGTGGATCCCTCGGTGTGGTGCTCGCGGGTGCTGCGCTTGCGATGGCCCTGCACCGCTATGCCGTGCGGCATACCGTGCACGTGGTGGTGCTGAAGGCACTTGGCCTGACGACATCGGTGATTCGACGGATGTATGCGCTCAACATGATCGGGTTGCTGTTGCCGGGAATCCTGTGTGGATGGTTGCTTGGCTGGCTGTTGCAGGCGACAGCGTTTCAGCTGCTGCACGGCGTGCTTGCCGAGCTGCCGCCGGCGCCCGGTCTGCGTGCCCTGTGGCTTGGAGCCGCCACGGGAACGCTCGGGCTGGCTGGGCTTGCGATGCCTCCGCTGCTGGCGATGAGTGCAGCCTCACCGGTCGGTGTGCTGCGTCAGGAGTCCGTGCCGCGCGCGGCGCCGCTCGTGCTGCACCTGTCCGCGTTGCTGACGCTGGTGGTGCTGCTGCGCTGGTACAGTGGGGACTGGAAGCTCACGGCAGGCGTGCTGGGCGCCTTGCTCGGTATCGTGGCGCTGGTTGGTGGCGGCAGTGCACTGGCACTGCGGCGCTTGCATATTGCCGGCGTGGGGGCCTGGGGCGCCTTGGGGCTGGCACTGACGGGCCTGCGACGACACGCCGCACTGAATGCCTTGCAGGTGCTGGTCATCACTGTCGCGCTGATGCTGGCACTCGTGCTGGCGCTGCTGCGTCTGGCGCTGATCGATGACTGGCAACGTGGCATCGATCCCCAGGCACCCAATTATTTCCTGCTCAACGTTGCGCCCCATCAGGTCGAGGGTGTTGCAGCATTCCTGAAGGCGCGTGGCGTGAGTGCCGCCAGGATGTATCCGATGGTTCCCGGACGCCTGGTCAGTGTGGATGGTGCACCACCGCACGTGCGCGAGGGCGAAGTGCTCGATCTCGACCGGGAGCTGAACCTGAGTTGGGCCGATGCACCCCCGCCCGGCAATGTGTTGGTGGCAGGGGCGTGGTGGGGGCAGGACGCGGGGGACGAGGTTTCGGTCGAATCGGGTTTTGCACACAAGCTCGGGCTGCATCCGGGAAGCGTGCTGACGCTGCAGGTGGGCGCGAGGCGTTTCGATGCGCAGGTCAGCAGCATTCGCGAACTCGACTGGGACAGCATGCGTCCCAATTTCTTTCTGCTGTTTCCGCGCAGTGTGCTCGAGCGCGAAGCGGCCATGTGGCTGACCAGTTTTCACATCGATCGGGCACACGCCGCGGTGCCGCTCGCACTGGTGCGCGCCTATCCAACGGTGACCGTGATCGGGATCGATGCGCTGCTCGCGCAGGTGCGTGCGATCACTGTGCAGCTCACACAGGCCATCTCGCTGGTCTTTGCGCTGCTGCTGGTGGCTGCACTCGTCGTTCTCGTGGCGAGCATGCACGCTGGTTTCGATGCGCGACTGCACGAGGCGGCGATCCTGCGGGTGCTGGGAGCGTCGCGACGGCTGGTGCTGGGAAGCGTCGTGATCGAGTTCGGACTGCTTGGCGGCCTTGCCGGGGTGCTTGCCGCAACGGGTGCCGAGGCGGTGGTGTGGCTGGTACAGGAGCAGGTGATGAATCTGGCGTTTCACCCGCACCCGCTGGTCTGGCTGGGTGGTCCGCTGCTGGGTGCCGTGCTGTCTGCGCTGCTTGGTCTGCTTGGTTGTCGAGCGGTGGTGCGCACGCCGCCGCTGGTAGTGCTTCGTACCGTGGCGTGACGATCAGGCGAGGGTGTCCTCGCGGCGCTGGCGACGCTGAGCGAGTGCCAGGAACTGTTCGATCTGGCGTGCCGATCCGGTCGTCAGTACATCAATGCGCGCTCGCACAAGAGTGTGACGAGTCGGACGTTTGCGAAATTCGAAACTGCGTGCTTCCAGGTCGCAACTGATCTCCGGTAACGACGGGATCAGCAGCACGCACTGATGCAGCTGCGGTTTCTGGCGCAGCATCTCGGTCAGGTTGCCGGTGCAGTCGAAACTGAGTCCCGACTGGGAGAGGTCAAGCACGGTGCACAGCAGTCGGTCGCCCTCGGGGCCGCGAAGGCGCAGACGTACCCCGCTGTCGCTGCTGAGCATGAGACGAAAATGCGCACGGCGCTGCTTCGCCTCGACCACATCAGGCAGCGCGAGACGGTAGGCCGGCAGGCCATCGCCTTCGTCCAGGCTGATGGCCTTGACCCAGGTCGTGAAGCGTACTGGCAGACCGCGGCGCAGGCTGGTGATCTCGACCTCGTCACCGGGCGTGATGAGGAACTGGCCATGTGCAGGGAACAGCTCGTCGATCAATACATAGCGCTCTACCGGATCGACCTTGAGGATCAGGCTTTGGTAGGTGCCGTCGAAGCGGCTCGGGAAGCGTACGTCCACGAAGCTGCGCTCCTCGACCAGCTGCTGCAGCCGGATCACCGTCTGTTCGAAGTTGTCGGGTTCCTCTGCACCATTTCCCGGAATGGGTTCGGGTGGCTTGCGATTGAGCAATCCGCTGAGAATCCTTCTGATTCCGCGTTCGGCCATGCGTCGAGCCTGCTGTGTCGATTCGGCTCGGAGTATAGACCAGCACACCCTGTGGTAGTCTCTGCATCGCTGTCGTATCGGTATTGGCCAGGGTGCAGGAAATGGATCTGGGCGTGGCTGGAATGGTGTTTCTGATCGCTGGAGCCAGCAAGGGGCTGGGGCTGGCGATCGCACGCTGCCTTGCCCGGGAAGGTGCAGCGGTGGCCATCGCGAGTCGCAGCGCCGATGCGATTGCCCGTACCGCGGCCGAGCTCGATGCCGTGAGTGCAGCCGGTGTGACCGGCACCGCGTGTGATGTGCGCGATGATGTCGCACTGGCAGCATGGGTGGCAGCAAGCGTGCGCCGCTTCGGGCGCATCGATGGGGTGGTGTGCAATGCAGGTGGCCCCCCACCGGGTGGGTTCGATGCCTTTGACGACACTGCCTGGCAGGAGGCCTATGAGCTGACGCTCCTCAGTACCATACGCCTGATCCGCCATGCCTTGCCGCAGCTGCGGGTACGTGGTGGATCGATCTTGACGCTGACTTCCGCGACGGTTCGCGAGCCCGCACACCAGCTGCTGCTCTCGAGCGTGATGCGCTCGGGGGTCGCGGCGCTGGCGAAGAGCCTGTCGCATGAGCTCGCAGCTGATCGCATTCGCGTCAACAACCTCGTTCCCGGCCTGATCGCAACCGATCGCATGATTCAGCTCGATGCGTACCAGGCAAGGAATTCGGGCACCGATGCCCATGAGGTGCGCCGGCAGCGTGAACGTGCAATACCGCTGGGACGCTATGGTGAGCCAGAGGAATTCGGACGCGCTGGCGCGTTCCTGCTGTCGCCTGCAGCGAGCTACATCAGCGGCGCTTCACTGGTGGTGGATGGCGCCACCATGCGGGCGCTGTGACGTGATGCGGTGGCTGATTGCACGCGGGCTTGTCTGCATTCTGTCGTATCCGCTCATGGTTCATGCCGATGTGACGACTCCGGCGTGGAGTTGGAACCGAATCGAACTCGAGGCGCGCAAATTCCTGCTGGTCGCACGGTCGAGCGTGACGATCACCGTGCCGTCATCGGATGAGCTGGATTCACAGCTGATCAAGGTGCCAGGGCACGTGGGGCTCGCTCCACCAGCCTCCGGTGTCTGGCGGATCGATGCGCTCAGTCGTGCACCCGGAGTCGATTCTCGCCTTACCGTGTGGCTTGCGCGCGACAGCCTGCAACTGCTGCAGCGCGAGCGTGTCGACTCCGTTCACGGTGGACGCTACAAGCTTACCCGGCTGCTCGAGGACGGCAGCTATGAATGGCAGCGCCGTGGCGATGGTGCGGCGCGCGGCAGTGATCCGATGCAGTGGCCGTTGAAGCGCGAACGTCTGCATATGGTGCAGCGCAGCGGTGTCTGCACCGATTCGCTGGGGTTGTTGCTGATGGCAGCCGAGCTTGCCGAGAGCGACCGCGAACGCATGCGCGTCGGGGTCTGTACCGATGAGGGGTCTCATGACGTGGTACTGACGAGCCAGGGTGATGTGCGCCGTGCCATTGCCCATACACGTGTGCAGGGTGGCGTGCACACCGAGGTCACGGGCGAGACCACGTGTCGACGGGTAGGCATGGCAGCAGAGGGCAGCCGGGCTGATGTGAAGGGTTTTCGGCTGCTGGGGCTGACGGGGCAACTGCAGGTCTGCGTGGATGAGCTGACCGGAGCACCGTTGCGCCTGCAGGGCGCAGAGCCCAGGCTGGGCGAGTTCAGTGTCGATGCCAGGCTGATCGAATCCTCGCAGTAGGAATTGCGACACGGAGCCGGGTGGCTCCGTGTCGCCGTGGTTCACGGCAGAAGGTGCGCGACCGCATCGCGTTCCTCGCGAAGCTCCTGTTCGGTGGCGCGCATCTTCGACTGTGAGAACTCGCCAAGCTGCGCATCCTGCACGATCTGCCAGTCGCCATCCTTGCAGGTGCAGGGGAACGAGTAGATCAATCCTTTCTCGATCCCGTAGCTGCCATCACTGAAGACCCCCATGCTGACCCAGTCCCCGGGTGCCGTGCCGAGTGCCCAGCTGCGCATGTGCGCGATCGCGGCGTTCGCTGCCGATGCGGCGCTCGATGCACCGCGCGCCTTGATCACTGCTGCGCCACGCTGCTGGATCGTCGGGATGAATTCGCCTTCGTACCAGGCGCGCTCGACCAGGTCGAGTGCTGGCTTGCCGTTGACCCTGGCGTTGAACAGATCGGGATACTGGGTAGATGAATGATTTCCCCAGATCGTCATGTGGGTCACCGCACTGACCGGGACGCCGGTTCTGTTGGCCAGCTGCGTCAGAGCGCGGTTGTGGTCGAGTCGCGTCATGGCGGTAAAGTGGCGTGGGTCGATACCGGGTGCATTGCGTTGTGCGATCAGTGCGTTGGTGTTGGCGGGATTGCCGACGACCAGCACGCGGATGTCGCGCGAGGCGGCAGTGTTGATTGCCTTGCCCTGGACCGAAAAGATGGCGGCGTTCGCTTCCAGCAGGTCCTTGCGCTCCATGCCGGGGCCGCGCGGGCGTGCGCCCACCAGCAGCGCGTAGCGCGCATCGGCAAACGCCTCCTCGGGCTTGTCGGTGCACACCATGCCGGCAAGCAGCGGAAATGCACAGTCCTCGAGCTCCATCGCCACGCCTTGCAGCGCACCGAGCGCTGGCGTGATTTCGAGCATCTGCAGGATCACCGGCTGGTCGGGGCCGAGCATCGCACCAGAGGCGATACGGAACAGCAGGCTGTAGCTGATCTGACCGGCAGCGCCGGTGACGGTTACGCGAACGGGTGTTTTCATCTCGGGGCCTTCCTGTGCAGTGGCTGAGTGCCTGTGAAGTGAGTGTGGAGCCGGGCAAATGGCATGCCGGGAGCGGCCGGATTGTAGCGGTTGGGTGCATGCATCGCCAACACGCAGGGGTGGGCCGCGTGCATGACCACCTTCATGAAAAGCCGTAGAATGCGCGCCCTTGGCGTCTTCAGGAGGCATCACCCGTGGCCGTGGCCGACCCGCGCAGGAGTCGTACCGAGCTCAACAAGCTGCAGAAGCGCCTGCGGCGCAACGTCGGGCGGGCGATCGAGGACTTCGCGATGATCGAGGAGGGTGATCGCGTGATGGTCTGCCTCTCCGGCGGCAAGGATTCCTACGGGATGCTCGACATCCTGCTGAATCTGCGGAAGACCGCACCGATCGGCTTCGAACTGGTTGCGGTGAACCTCGACCAGAAGCAGCCGGGATTTCCGGAGGAGGTGCTGCCGCGTTACCTGGAATCGATCGGCATCGAGTACTACATCCTGGAGCGCGATACCTACAGCATCGTGAAGTCGCTGATTCCGGAGGGCAAGACCACCTGCAGCCTATGCTCGCGCCTGCGTCGCGGCAACCTGTACGGCTTTGCGCGCGAGATCGGGGCGACCAAGGTGGCGCTTGGTCACCACCGTGACGATATCGTCGAGACGCTGTTCCTGAACATGTTTCATGGTGGCACCCTGAAGGCCATGCCGCCGAAGCTGTTGAGCGACGATGGCGAGAACGTGGTGATACGTCCGCTGGCCTATTGCCGCGAAGCGGATCTGGAAGCCTGGGCAACGTATCGTCAGTTTCCGATCATTCCCTGCAACCTGTGTGGTTCGCAGGACAACCTGCAGCGCAAGGCGATCAAGGAGATGCTGCGTGACTGGGAACGCCGGTTCCCGGGCCGCATCGACTCGATCTTTGGTGCGATCGGCAACATTGCGCCTTCACAGCTTGCCGACACCCGATTGTTCGACTTCCGCTCGCTGCGTGCCCGCGCGCCATCGGTCGACCGTATCCGGGCGATCAACGTCGGCTGACCCGAGCCAGCGCGCGACGACCGTGTTGGCCTGAAATATGCAATATCTCTCCCGAGATCCTTGGTGACGATTTTCGCGCCAAGAATCCGTCACACCACATGGGTGGCCTTTTCGGGAGTTGGTTTGATGGTCGAGCGAGCCGATATTGCACAGGTGCTGGCACAGATGCGCACCATCCAGTCGCAGATGCACCGACCGGTGCACGAGACGATCCCCGGACGGATCGAGCCCGAACAGTTGCTGCGCCCGCAGGCAGGATCGGCATCCTTCGGCTCCTTGTTCACGCAGGCAATCGATCGCGTGAACACCGTGCAGCAGGAAGCGAACACGCTGCGCGAGGGCTACGAACTCGGCCAGCCCGGCGTCAGCCTCACGCAGGTGATGATCGCTGCCGAAAAATCCAGCATCGCCTTCGAGGCAATGACGCAGGTACGCAATCGCCTGGTCGATGCCTACAAGGAAATCATGAACATGTCGGTGTGATGTCCGGGCGGATGCGGGCGGAGGTGCGGTAGGCATGGCAGAGAACGAAGCGGAGGGAGGTGCGGGACTGCCTGCGCTGAGCAGCGGTGCAGCCGTCGCCACGATCAATCCCTACATTGCCGGCATTGCCACCTTGTCGATTCCGCGCCAGGTCGGCGTGATCGTTGGCCTGGCTGCGAGCATCGCACTTGGTGTCTGGCTGGTGCTGTGGTCGCAGGGCACGGACATGCGCCCGCTCTACGCCAGCATGGAGAGCCTCGACGCGACTGCAGTGACCGGTACGCTCGAGTCGCGGGGCATTCGCTATCGCATCGACCCCGGGAGTGGTGCGCTGCTGGTGGATGCCTCCCGCCTGCAGGAGGCGCGCCTCGCGCTGGCGCAGGCTGGCGTACCGAGCCAGCGTGCCGTGGGTCTGGAGATGCTCGATCGTGACCAGGGGATCGGCACCAGCCAGTTCATCGAAGCCGCCCGCTATCGGCGCGGCCTGGAGAACGAGCTTGCGCGTACGATCGCGAGCATCAACAGCGTACGGGGTGCCCGCGTTCATCTGGCCTTGCCCGAGCGATCGGCCTTCGTGCGTGATCAGCGCAAGGCGGCGGCCTCGGTGTTGCTCGATGTGCAGCCAGGGCGCGTGGTCGAGGAGGGGCAGGTACGCGCAATCGGCAATCTGGTCGCTTCGAGCGTACCCGGACTGGAGCTTTCCGGCGTGACGATCGTCGACCAGCACGGCAAGCTGCTGTCCGATTTCACCAGGGATGCAGAAGCTGCAGCCGCAAACCGTCAGCTCGAGCACACTTCACGCCTCGAAGAGCAGCTGGTCCAGCGTGTGCAGCGCATCCTCGACCCCATCGTCGGCAACGGGCACTACAAGGCCGAGGTGACCGCCGATGTGGACTTTACCGCGGTGGAGCGAGCGGACGAGATCTACAACCCCGACCTGCCGGCGTTGCGCAGCGAGCAGCGGCTCGATGAGCGACGCATGGCTGGCGACGCAGGCAGCGGTATTCCCGGAGCGCTCAGCAACCAGCCGCCGGTGGACGGTACGGCGCCGGAAGTTGTGCCGGGTACGCAGGCGGGCGCCGCAGCGCCGCCAGCCGAACCGCGCAATGTGCGCAATCAGCTGACGCGCAACTACGAACTCGATCGTTCGCTGAGCTACACGCGCCACCAGGTCGGCAAGGTACGTCGGCTCACCGTGGCGGTCGTCCTCGATGATCGCGAACGAACCGATGCGGAAGGCAAGCTGGAAAGCGTGCCCTGGGACGAGGAGTCACTCGCACGGATCACCGTGCTGGTACGCGATGCCGTGGGCTATGATGCAGCACGCGGCGACAGCGTGAATGTGGTCAACGCGGCGTTTTTCAATCCACCCGCTGACGTGGGTGTCATCGAGGAGGAGCCCTTCTGGCGCCAGGACTGGTTCCTGCGTGTATTGCGTCCGGTGCTTGCGCTCATTGCGCTCCTGGTCGTGCTGCTTGCGGTCGTCGCGCCGGTGCTGCGTTCGCTGAGCAGCAACACCCGCCAGGTCCGTGCGCTCGAGGAGCAGCAGGCTGCAGAGCAGGGACGGCTCCAAGCGAAGTCGGTGCAGGCACGGGAAGGCGGGGAAGCGCTGGCCATGCTGCCGGGACCGGTGCGCGAGTACCAGCGGTTGTTGTCGGCAGTGCAGACAATGGTCGAAGGCGATCCGGAACGCGTGGCTCAGGTGATTCGCAGGTGGGTCCGTGACAGCGACTGAAGAGAAGGTCGGTTCGAATCTGAAGCTGCTCGAGCAGGCGGCAATCCTGCTGCTGTCGGTTGGCGAGACGAATGCCGCGCGCATCCTGCGTTACCTCGGGCCGAAGGAGGTACAGAAGGTCGGCTCGCAGATGGCCAATATGGGTGATGTCGAATCGCAGGATGCCTCGCTGGTGATGGCGCGACTGCTGGTGGAGGCCGACTCGGCGAGTGGCCTGGGTGTCGATACCGAATCCTATATCCGTAACGTGCTGATCGAGGCCCTTGGTGAGGAACGGGCAACCTCGTTGATCGACCACATTCTGATGAGTGACAAGACGCGCGGACTCGAGGGCTTGCGCTGGATGAATCCGAAGCTGATCGCAAACGCGGTCCGAGGCGAGCATCCGCAGATTCAGGCGGTGATCCTGTCGTATCTGCATCCCGACCAGGCTGCCGAGGTGCTCACGCATTTTGCCGAGAAGGTACGCGTGGATCTGCTGATGCGCGTTGCAACGATGGAGTCGGTGAATGCCAATGCGCTGCAGGAGCTGAACAGGATCATCGAAAGCGAGCTTACCGGCTCTGGACTGCCTCAGGGGCAGTATCGTGGGGGCATCAAGTTTGCCGCCGACATCATGAACAATCTCGAATCCTCGGCCGAGCAGGCGGCGATCCGGCAGATTCTCGAGACCGACGAGGTTCTCGGCAACCGCATCCAGGACATGATGTTCGTGTTCGACGATCTGAAGACCATCGATGATCAGGGGGTCCAGGCGCTGTTGCGCGAGATTTCCTCGGATGTGCTGGTGCTGGCACTCAAGGCGGCCGATGACGAGCTGAAGCAGAAGATCTTTGCCAATATGTCGAAGCGTGCGGGCGACCTGCTGCGCGATGACCTGGAGGCGAAGGGGCCGGTGCGTGTCAGCGATGTGGAAAACGCACAGCGTGAGATCCTCACGGTGGCACGGCGCATGGCCGATGCCGGTGAAATTTCATTGGGCGGCAGCGCGGAGGAAATGATATGAGCACGGCTGCTTCGCTGCTGTCATGAGTCGACAGCGACGCATTCCTGCCAGTCACGCAGCCCCGTATGCCGCCTGGTCCCTGCCTGCGATTGCGGCAACACGGGTGATTCGTGTACAGGATTCTGATGTGCGTTCACGGCGTTCTCAGGGTGAAGGGGCGGTAGTCCTCGAGGCACGCGAATTCGTTTCCCGGCCCGCGGCGCGCGCGGTGCAAGGGCACCCGGAGGATTCGCCCGGCAGCATCGACGCGGAGGAGCTTCGGGAAATCATTGCGGCAGCGACCGAGGAGGGGCGGCGCGAAGGTTTTGCCGCTGGTCATGCCGAAGGTTTTGCGCAGGGAGAGCGTGACGGGAACACAGAGGGGCTTGCCAGGGGACGTCATCAGGTCGAGGAGATCGTGGGGCGGTTTTCGACCCTGATCGAAACATTGCAGGCACCGCTGCAGGGCCAGGAGCAGGCGCTGCGTGATGCGCTGCTCACGGCAGTCCTGCAGATCACGCGTGCCGTGCTGCGTGTCGAGACCCGATTGCAGCCAGGGCATATCGCGCAGGTGATCGACGAGGCACTTGCTGCGCTGCCCTCCGGTGCGCGTGGCGTGCGCGTCTACGTCAGCCGGGTGGATCGGGAACTGCTCGAGGATTTTGGTGAGGGCGAGGCGGTACCCGCGCTGCTGGTGGATCCGGCCCTCGAGGCAGGCGACTGTCGTATCGAGAGTGAGGATTCGCTGGTCGATTTCACCCAGTCGGCACGCCTGGCGGCGATTGCCGAACAGTTGCTTGCGCATGCCGAAGGTGGGATGGATCCGTCATGAGTGCGACGCACTATGCCGATTTCGTGCGTGATGCGATGGCGCGCGTACGTGATGACTGCACACCAGTCGCGGAGGGCCGCCTGACGCGGGTGGTCGGCATGACGCTGGAAGCCGTGGGTGTGGATGGTGCGCTGGGGCAACGGTGTCTGATTCGCCTGCACGATGGTGGTGTGGCGGCAGCCGAGGTGGTCGGATTCAGTGGCGAACGGGTATTTCTGATGCCGGCAGCGCGTACCGTCGGCCTGCGTCCCGGCCTGCGCGTGCGGCCGCTGCTTGCTGGTGTCGAGGTGCCGTGCGGTGTCGGGTTGTTCGGACGTGTGCTCGATGGCAACGGGCAGCCGATCGACGGCAAGGGACCGCTCGATGACATCGAGTTCGTGGCGCTCGACGGTCGACCGATCAATCCGCTGCAGCGTGCCCCGATTCGCCAGCCACTCGACGTTGGTGTGCGTTCGATCAACGCCCTGCTGAGCGTGGGGCGCGGTCAGCGCCTGGGCATCTTCGCCGGCAGCGGCGTTGGCAAGAGCATGTTGCTTGGCATGATGACGCGCTTTACCGAGGCCGAGGTGACCGTCGTCGGGCTGATTGGTGAGCGCGGGCGTGAGGCGCGTGAGTTCATCGAGGACATACTGGGCGAGGAGGGCATGCGCCGCGCAGTGATCGTCGTTTCACCTGCCGATGATGTGCCGCTGATGCGCTCGCGAAGCGCCCGACTGGCAACCCGGATTGCCGAGGATTTTCGTGATCGTGGCAATCACGTGTTGCTGCTGATGGACTCATTGACCCGTTATGCACAGGCGCAGCGCGAGATCGGACTGGCGGTTGGCGAGCCGCCTGCTACGCGGGGTTACCCGCCTTCGGTGTTTGCTCGCATACCCGATCTGGTCGAGCGTGCCGGCAACAGCGAGATCGGGCAGGGTTCGATCACCGCGTTCTATACGGTGCTGACCGAGGGTGATGACCTGCAGGATCCCGTGGCGGACGCGGCCCGGGCGATTCTCGATGGTCACGTCGTGCTGTCGCGCTCACTGGCCGAGGAAGGCCAGTACCCGGCAGTCGATGTGGAGGCATCGATATCACGTGCCATGACGGCGATCGTGACCAGGCCACACCGCCTGGCGGCACAGGAGTTCAAGAAGCTCTACGCACGCTTCCAGCAGAACCGTGACCTGATCAGCGTGGGAGCCTATGTGCCTGGAAGCGATGCGGATACCGATCGGGCAGTGGCACAAATGCCGGCGATGCGCCGCTTTCTGCACCAGGACATGGACGCGAGCGTTTCGTTTGACGACAGTGTCGCGCAGCTCGAGACACTTTTCGAGGACGCAGCCAGAGAGCAACCGGTACCGGGACGAGGCGCACGGATCGAACGCCTCGTGTCCGAAGGCAGTGCAGGGTGAAGTCGCGCTCTGCACGGCTGCACACCCTGGCCCAGCTCGCTGCGCTCGCCGAGCGCGAAGCCCGGCAGCGACTGGGACAGGCAAACGCCGAGCTGCGGCGCCGTGAAGCACAGCAGTCGCAGCTCGAATCCTATGTTGCCGAGTATGGATCCCGATGGCTGAGCGCTGGGCAGGCCGGCATCGAAGGCCATGTGCTGGTGCGGTTTGCCGCGTTCAGGACTAGTCTCGATGCGACGCTGGAGGTGCAGCAGGGCACCGTGCGGCAGGCGCGGGAAGGCGGTCTCCAGGCGACTCGGCAGTGGCATGGCACGCGTAATCGGCTGAAGGTTTTCGATGAGCTGGCTGCCCGGGTGCGACGCGACGAGCGGCATGCCGCGACACGCCGGGAGCAGCTCCAGAACGATGAGCTTGCCAGCGGCAGAGAGCGAGGTGGTTTCTTGCCGGAGGGCTGAGGTCACACACTGGTGTAAGGGTGCTTTTCAAATACTGGCGCAGTGCTTGCATGAGGTGTCGATACAGTGACTCCTTGCAGGGCGCATGATGTTGATTTTCTCCGCCAACCTGTCTGCTGCCACCGTTGGCTCCGTTGTCCAGAGTGCACGATCGGTAGCGCCCGAAGGGCCTTCCGGGCAGTTTGTGGCGGCTGGGGAGAAAGGAAGTCAGCAGGGTGATCAGTCGTTCGTTTCGATGCTTGATCACTTTAGAAAGACGGGTTATCTGATTGATTCGAAAGAAGAGTTCATATTCAAGGAGAGTATTGCGAATTCGGTTGCAGTCCCTCTGGAGGTGACAGCTGCACCTGGCATCGAGGTAACGCAGGCCGTGGTGCGGGAACACGGGGGTGATTCCACAGATGTGGCCGATGAGCCTGTGCCCGAAGTGCCGTCCGGATTCGTTATGGCATTGCCACCGTTCGAACCGATGCCTGTACCTGTGCATGAGCTTCTGAGCGGCAGGATCTTGCCGCAGTCGAGCGTGGCGTTGCCATTGATGCTCCCGGCAGCCGAGGGGATATCCACATCGATGATCGAGGCGACTGCCACAGTGCCATTCATGACGCAGTCGCAGCAGGATGTAGTGTCTGCCCCGATGCTCTCGTCCCGAATGGATGCAGCGCTGCTCGTGCAGCCGATGCCTGAGTGGACCCGCCTCGGACCGGAGCAGGCGGTATCTGCACATCCGGGAGAAGGGTCACTCGAAGCTTTCGTTGAGGCGGATGGTCTGGGGGCCTTGCACGTGCGATCACCGCGTGCGGGTGTTGCTGCTGCCGTGGAAGTTGTGCCAGTACCGGATACAGCCATGGCACAGACAGAAGGCGACGCAGTGCGTGTGCATCTGCTGCAAGAGCGGATGAACCCACGATCCCCGCAAGCGGTGCTGGTGCAGCCAGGGGACGTTCCAGCCGATGCATTCAGGCATGAACCCATGGGAATGCGTATGGATCGGGTTGCAGGGCAGGTGGACCCGCTGCAGAGCATGTCGGCAGCCGACGCCATGCGAATGGAGGGTGTCACTGGCCCCGTGATCTCGGCGTTGACTGCATTGGAAAGGGCTACTGGTAGTGATTCCGGCGGTGGAGCATCGTCGGCAACCGCCGTGCTCATGACGCATGGTCCAACCCCCGGGGCGGCTTCTGCGCTGGGTGACAAGGTGCTCCCGGCACCGGTAGCGCCGTTTGCATCGTTGGTGTTCGGTACCGGCAGGGAACTGGCCAGTGATCTGGATGCCCGGGTGCGCTGGTTCAGCGCGCATGGCATCGGGACGGCTGAAATCCGTCTCGATCCACCCGAACTCGGCCCCCTGCAGGTGACCATTCATGCGCAGCGCGAGGGTGCCAGCGTGCACTTCACGGCAGCAACCGTGCAGGTACGCGAGTTGCTCGAACACTCGTTGCCGCGCCTGCGCGAACTGCTGGAGAGTGGCGGCATGAGTCTGGTCGACGTGAATGTCGGACAGCAGGGTCAGGGCGGCAGTGAACATGGGCAGCCATCCACTGGATCTGGTGGCAGCACTGGGATTGGAGTGGAACCGGGAGAGACCCATATCCACAGGCACGGAGTGACAGTGGCGCAGAAACATCCCGGCAGTAGACTCATCGACGCCTACGTGTAAAGCGTGTCACGCCAGAACGGCGCCCGCTGTGCTAAGTTTCGCACCCTGGAGTACGAGCGGGTGGGATACCTGGCATGGTGATTGCTCGTACCATCGAAGCGCAGCAAGCAACGGGATTCTGGCATGGCTGAAAAACCGCCGACCGAGAAAAGCTCTGGCAACAGAACCACCGGCAGGAAAAGGAAGCTGCTGCTTGCAGCTGGTGCTGCGCTGGTACTGATGCTCATTGCCGGAACAGCGGCGCTGATGTTCGGCAATGCGAAGGAAGCAGACGAGGTCGCGCAGCAGGACGCCCCCCCAGCACCGGCGACCTACGTGTCGCTGGGCGAGAAGTTCGTGGTCATGGTGCAGGACAACGGGCGTCAGCGTTATCTGCAGGCAACAGTGAGTGCGCTGACGCATGATGAGGCCGTGGTTGCGGCGCTCAGACTGCACGCCCCCCTGGTCCGTGGGCGCCTGGTGTCGCTGCTTGGCGAGCAGGATTTTGCACAGCTGCGCACCGACGCGGGTCGACAACAGCTGCGCGAACGCATCCTGGTGACGCTGCAGGACGTCCTGAACAAGGAGATGGGGCGCCCCGGCGTCGAGCAGGTGTTCTTTACCGATCTGGTGCTGCAGTGATGCCGCGCCGGATGCAGCGCAGCCGAGGTTGAACGAAAGTGCAGGATCTGCTGTCACAGGACGAGATCGACGCGCTGCTCCACGGCGTTGGTGGTGGCGAGATCGAACTCGGCCCCGAAAAACGCCCGCACGAATTCCAGCATTACGACCTCACGAGCCAGGATCGTATCGTGCGCGGGCGGATGCCGTCGCTGGAGCGGGTCAACGAGCGCTTCACGCGTCACCTCCGCAGCGGGTTTCGCGGTCTGCTGCGTTGTGGGCTGGACATCACCTATGAAGGAATACAGATCCAGAAGTTCGGTGAATACGCAAGTACGCTGCTGATCCCGACCAGCATCAACGTGGTGCGTCTCGATCCGCTGCCCGGCTATGGGCTGGTGGTGATGGATGCGCGCCTGGTGTTCCTGCTGGTCGACAACTTTTTTGGTGGCGGGCGTTTTCACGCGAAGATCGAGGGGCGTGAGTTCACGCCCGCAGAGACCCTGGTCGTCGGCCGGGTTCTGGAGACGATATTCACGGAACTGCGCAAGGCCTGGGGCGAGGCATCGCTGCTGGGCGTGCAACTGTTGCAGAAGGAGACGACGCCGGAGGCGGCGGGAGTCTTCAGCGCGAACGATATTGCGGTCGTCAGCTCGTTCAGTGTCGAATTCGATATCGGTGGCGGGTATCTCCATCTGGTTCTGCCATACGGCATGGTCGAACCGATCAAGACGCTGCTGGACCGTTCGGCAATCGCCGATGCCGACTCGCGGGCCAACCGCTGGGAGATGGCGTTGAAGGAAAACATCCAGGACGCACAGGTCGACCTGGTCTGCCGGATTGCCGAGACGATGGTATCGCTGCGCGAGGTCATCGATCTCGAGGTTGGCGATGTGATTCCGATCGACGAGCCCAGGCCGATACTCGGCGTTGCGGATATCGCGCTGTTCAACGTCGGTCTGGGTGCGTTGAAGAGCAACCTGGCGCTGCAGGTACGGGACAAGATCGAACATCCCGATTGAGGGTGTCGGACGGAGAGAAGAGACAATGAGTGGTGATGATCAGATGTCGAACGCGGAGCTGGGTGCCGGCGTGGGCGGGGCCTTGCCCGAATTTGCCGCGACTCCGGTGTCCCGTCAGCTCAACCCGGATCTGGAGATGATCCTCGACATTCCCGTGCGACTGTCGATGGAGGTCGGCAACACGAAGATTCCGATCCGCGACCTGCTGCAACTGGGACAGGGCTCGGTGATCGAGCTCGATCGTCTTGCCGGAGAGCCGCTCGATGTGCTGGTCAATGGCACGCTGATCGCGCATGGGGAGGTCGTGGTGGTCAACGACAAGTTCGGCATCCGCATGACGGATGTGATCAGCGCTTCGGAGCGTATCCGCAAGCTGGGCTGAACGTCGCACGCGAATTCGCAGACACCCTGTCCGGCCCGGGACAGGGGCCGCAGTCTCCTGATCCCGCTATACTGCGCGGCCGTTCTTCACCGCTCGGCCGTCACATGACGTGACCCTGCGCCCATCAGGACCGTTGTCGAAATGACCGTACGCACCCGCATTGCCCCCTCGCCGACCGGTGACCCGCATGTCGGCACCGCCTATGTCGCGTTGTTCAATCTCTGCTTTGCGCGACAGCATGGCGGGCAGTTCATTCTGCGTATTGAGGATACCGATCGCACGCGCAGCACAGCGGAGTCCGAGGAGGCGATTCTCGAATCGCTGCGCTGGCTGGGCCTGAACTGGGATGAAGGCCCGGACGTGGGCGGGCCGCATGCACCGTATCGCCAGAGTGAGCGTGGCGAGATCTACCGTGAGCACGCCGGGAAGCTGCTCTGCAGCGGACATGCGTTTCACTGCTTCTGTTCCTCCGAGCGCCTCGATGCGCTGCGTCACGAGCAGATCGCTGCCCGGCAACAGCCCGGTTACGACGGGCATTGCCTGGCGCTCGATGCCGTGGAAGTGACGCAACGGATCGCTGCCGGTGAACCTTCGGTGGTGCGCATGAGGGTGCCGCGCGAGGGCGTCTGTCAGGTGCGCGACATGCTGCGCGGCGAAATCGAGTTCGAGTGGACGCAGGTCGACATGCAGGTGCTGCTCAAGGCGGATGGCATGCCGACCTACCACCTTGCCAATGTGGTCGATGATCACCTGATGGGCATCACGCACGTGCTGCGCGGTGAGGAATGGATCAATTCCGCGCCAAAGCACCTGTTGCTGTACGAGTATTTCGGCTGGCAGGCTCCGGAGCTGTGTCACCTGCCGTTGCTGCGCAACCCTGACCGCAGCAAGCTCAGCAAGCGCAGGAACCCGACCAGCATCCTTTATTACCGCCGCATGGGCTATCTGCCCGAGGCACTGCTGAACTATCTCGGTCGCATGGGCTGGTCGATGCCCGACGAGCGCGAGAAGTTCAGTCTGGATGAGATGCTGCAGGCTTTCGATATCCAGCGCGTCTCGCTCGGTGGGCCGGTGTTCGATCCCGTCAAGCTCGACTGGCTGAACGCGCTGTGGCTGCGTGAGGGATGCACGGTGGAGGAGCTTGCCGATCGCCTGATCGAGTGGGCGTACAACCGCGACAACCTGTTGCG
>CAZSYV010000009.1:38243-45125 GCA_964610955.1 uncultured Klebsiella sp.
CCAGCGTCAGCAGGGTCGAGGACAGCATGCCGCCAACCATCGGTGCAGCGATGCGTCGCATGATCTCCGAGCCGGTGCCGCTGCTCCACATGATCGGCAGCAGGCCGACCGTGATCGCGGTGACGGTCATCATCTTCGGACGCACGCGTCCCGCACTGCCTTCCATGATCGCTGCGTGCAGCTCGGCGGTGCGCGGCTCGCGTCCCTCCAGCGCACAGCGCGCGCGCAGCGCATCCCAGGCCTGGTCGAGATAGAGCAGCATCACCACACCGGTCTCTGCCGCGACGCCGGCGAGTGCAATGAAGCCGATCGCCACGGCAACGCTCATCTGATAGCCGAGCGCCCAGATCATCCAGATGCCACCGACCAGTGCGAACGGTACCGAGAGCATCACGATCAGTGCCTCGCCGACGCGGCGGAAGTTCAGGTAGAGCAGCAGGAAGATCAACGCCAGTGTGATCGGCACGACAATACGCAGCCTGGCGCTCGCACGCTGCATGTATTCGAACTCCCCGCTCCAGGTCGCATAGTAGCCACGTGGAAAGCTCACCTTGCTGTTCACCACATCCCGTGCACGTGCCACATAGCCGCCCAGATCCTGCGTGCGCACGTCGATGAAGACGTAGGCCGACAGCAGCGCATTCTCGGTGCGGATCGCCGGTGGACCGGGTTCGATGCGCAGCGTTGCCAGCTCGCCAAGTGGAACCGTTGATCCCTCCGCGGTGCTCACCAGCACGTTGCGGGCGATCGACTCCGGGTCCGAGCGCAGCTCACGCGGGTAGCGCAGGCTGACGGCGTAGCGCTCACGGCCTTCCACGGTGGTGGTGAGTGTCTCGCCGCCGAGCGCTGCAGCGATCGTTTCCTGTACGGCGTCGATCGACAACCCATGGCGTGCAAGGCGCTCGCGGTCGGGCTCGATGCTGAGGTAGTAGCCACCATTGAGGCGCTCGGCGTAAACGCTTGCCGTACCGGGCACGGTGCGTACCACGGCCTCGATGTCACGCGCCAGTTCCTCCAGTTCGCCCAGGTCCGAGCCGAACAGCTTGATGCCGACCGGGGTGCGGATGCCGGTCGAGAGCATGTCGATGCGCCCCTTGATCGGCATCGTCCAGGAATTGGCGACACCGGGAAACTGCAGTGCGCCATCGAGCTCCTCGATCAGGCGCTCCATGGTCATGGCGCTGCGCCACTGGGAAGCGGGCTTCAGCGTGATCACCGTCTCGAACATCTCGAGCGGCGCCGGGTCGGTCGCTGTGAGGGCGCGGCCAGCCTTGCCGAACACCGATTCGACCTCGGGAAAACTGCGGATGATCCGATCCTGTTGCTGCAACAGCCGTGCGGCGGTGGTCACCGTCATCCCGGGTGGCGTGGTCGGCATGTAGAGCAGCGTCCCCTCGTTCAGCGTCGGCATGAACTCACTGCCGATGCGCTTCATCGGCAGCACGCTGAGTGCCAGGACCAGCAGCGCGCTGGCAAGCGTCAGCCAGGGATGACGCAACACGAGCAAGATCACCGGGCGGTAGGCTGCGACCAGCAGCCGGTTGACGGGGTTGTGGTGCTCGGGGCGGATGCGCCCGCGCACGAACAGCAGCATCAGCACCGGGACGAGCGTCACCGAGAGCAGCGCTGCGGCGATCATCGCAAAGGTCTTGGTGAACGCCAGCGGGTGGAACAGCCGGCCTTCCTGCGCCTCCAGGCTGAACACCGGCAGGAAGGATACGGTGACGATCAGCAGGCTGAAGAACAGTGCCGGGCCGGTTTCGCGGCAGGCGGCAAGGATCAGCTGCGAGCGCGGTGTGGTGCCCGTGTCGCGTTCGAGGTGGCGATGTGCGTTCTCGATCATGACGATCGCGGCGTCGACCATCACGCCGATGGCAATCGCGATTCCGCCAAGGCTCATGATGTTCGATCCGACACCGGCGAAGCGCATGCTCAGAAAGGCCATGAGTATCGCGATGGGCAGCATCAGGATCGCGACCAGCGCGCTGCGCAGATGCATCAGAAACAGTGCGCAGACCAGCGCGACGACGAGGCTTTCCTCGGCGAGTGCGCTGCGCAGCGTGGCGATTGCGTTGCGGATCAGCTCCGATCGGTCATAGACGCTGCGGATCTCCACGCCCTCGGGAAGGCCGGGAGATATCTCGGCGATGCGTGACTTCAGCGCGTCGATCACGGCCAGTGCATGGCTGCCGTGGCGCGCGACCGCGATGCCACCGACCACCTCGCCCTCGCCGTCGAGTTCGGCAATTCCGCGTCGCTCATCCGGGCCGAGCTCGACGCGTGCCACATCGGCAAGGCGCACCGGTACACCGGCGCGACTCGCCAGCACGATGTCCTCGAGATTCTGCTGACTGCGCAGGTAGCCCTTGCCGCGCACCATGTATTCACGTTCGCCCATCTCGATCACGCGTGCACCGACATCGCGGTTCGCGGCGCGGATTGCCCGTTTCACCGTGTCCAGATCGATGCCGAAGGCGTGCAGGCGGTGCGGGTCGATGCTGACCTGGTACTGCTGGACGAAGCCGCCGATGCTGGCCACCTCGGCGACGCCCGGCGTTTGCGTCAGCTGAAAGCGCAGGTACCAGTCCTGCAGCGAACGCAGCTCTCCCAGATCGTGTCGGTCGCTGCTCAGCGCGTACTGATAGACCCAACCGACACCGCTCGCATCGGGACCGAGCGTCGGTGTCACTCCGGCCGGCAGGCTGCCACTGACGGTGTCGAGGTACTCAAGCACCCGGGTTCGTGCCCAGTAGAGATCGGTGCCGTCGTCGAAGATCACGTACACGAACGAGGCACCGAAGAACGAAAAGCCGCGCACCACCCTGGCGTGTGGCACCGAGAGCAGTGCACTCGAGAGCGGGTAGGTGATCTGGTCCTCGACCACCTGAGGAGCCTGGCCGGCGTAGTCGGTGTAGACGATCACCTGTACGTCGGAGAGGTCCGGCAGCGCATCGACCGGTGTGTGCAGCAGTGCGTAGAGGCCCGCCAGAGTGATGCCGGCGGTGGCCACCAGCACCAGCACCACGTTGCGCAACGACCATGCGATCAGGGCGTGCAGCATGGTCAGTGCCCTCCGTGTCCGTGATGGTGTTCGCGCGTGGGTACTGTGCTGTCTTCGGTGGTTTCGACGCTGTCGGGTGATGAAAAGTCGGCAAGTGCCGCCTGCAGATTGCTTTCGGCATCGATCAGGAAGTTTGCCCGTGTCACCACGCGTTCACCGTCGTTCAGCCCCGAGAGAACTTCCACGTACTGCGCACCCCGCCGACCAACGACCACGAGGCGGGGTTCGAAGCTGCCGTTGCCGTGTTCGACCAGCACGATCTGGCGCAGGCCACTGTCGAGCACCGCGGATTCGGGTACCGTAAGCACGGGTTCATCTGCAGTGTGCGTGTGCAGGGTCGCGTGCCCGTACATGCCCGGGCGCAGCTGCAGGTCGGTGTTCGACAGCTCGATGCGCACGCGCACCGTGCGTGTGGCCGGATCCAGGGTCGGATAGACGAAACCGACCCGAGCCTCGAAGAGCCTGCCCGGAAGACCGTCGATCGACAGCGTCGCAGCCTGGCCGCGACGCACTTCGCCCACATCCTGTTCGGGAACATTCGCGATCAGCCACACCGTGTCGAGGTCTGCGGTGCGAAACAGGGTTTCGCCGGCGGCAAAGCGCATACCCGAAACGGCACTCCTTTCGAGCACGACGCCATCGCGTGGAGCACGCAGGGCGACGGTGCGCAGCGGCTCCCTGCGTCTTTCCAGCTCACGAATCTGCGTTTCATCGAAGTGTGCGTTCAGCAGGCGCATCCGCGCCGTGCGCAGCAGTTGCGTCGCAAAGGCCTGGTCGGGGGTGTCTGCCGCCTCGAGCGCGATCAGGTAGTCCTGTTGCGCCGTGAGCAGTTCGGGACTGTAGGCTTCGAAGAGGATTTCGCCGCGCCGCACCCGGTGACCGGTTTCGTTCACCTGCAAGGTCTCGATCCAGCCGGAAAACCGCGGGGCGATGCTGGCAAGCGTACGTTCGTCGGCCTCGATCACCCCGAGCGCAGTCAGTGTACGATCGAGTGGGCGATGAGTCGCCACCTCACTGCGCACCCCCATCTTCTGCACGCGAGCTGCAGGAATATGCAGCGTGCCGTGGTTGGTAGCGATCGACGCTTCGGCCTCGTTTGCATACACCGGAATGTAGTCCATCCCCATGCTGTCCTTCTTCGGCACCGGCGAGATATCGGGCAAACCCATCGGGTTGCGGTAGTAAAGCGGCTTGCGCTCCCCGCCAGACGCCTCGGATGTATGTGCGACGGCATCGATGTCCGCTTTTCGATCGACCCACAGCCCGGTGAGGATTCCCGCACAGAACAGCACGAACAGCGTGATGGTGCGTGCAATGGTGTTCATGGCTGTACTCCGGTGCGACGTTCGAATTCGGTGATTGCAAGCTGTTGTGCGAGCGCCGCAGCGATGCCCTGGCGTCGTGCTGCGCGAATCTGCAGCGCAGCGGCAACGACTGCGTCAAAGTCGAGCTGGGCACTGCTGTAGCCGGCGAGAGCGGAACGAAAGCCGAGCCGAGCCTCGGGCAACAGTTGCGTCGTTGCGATACGTTCGATGTCGCGTGCCGCAAGGTAGTCGCTGCGCGCCGTGGCGGCTGCAGCGTGTACCGCGAGCAGGGCGGCACGCTCGCGTTCCTCGGCAGCGAGGAACAGCGCGCGTTGCGTGCGCTCGAGAGCCTGCTTGCTGCCGTGCAGCGGGATGCTGACGCCGAACATCAGTTCCCAGTGCTCGATCCGGCTGCCGCTTTGCACCGGCTCGATGGCAACCGACAGGTCGGGGTAGCGCTCCCGATTGGCGAGATCAAGTTCGGCACGACGCTGCCGTACCTCGTGCCTCATGCTCTCCAGCAGCGGTGAGTCGAGCTCATCGCTCTCCAGCACTCGTGTGCAGATGGCCTCGAAGTCCGTGGTTGCAGGCAGGGCGGAAGGTGGTGGCAGAGGCGCATCGAGTGGTGCACCAACGAGCGCATTCAGCGCGATGCGGGCACGGTCGATGCGCCCGCGCAGCGCCGCTGCCTCGAGCAGCAGAGAGCTCTGTTCGGTCTGCACGCGGATCAGGTCCTGTTGCGAGGCAAGGCCGGCTTGCTGGCGCTGTGCGGCGCTGCGCTGGGCCTGTATCAGCAGGGCGCGTGTTTCCTCGAGAATCGAGAGCTCGATGGTGGCGGCATAGTACTCGCTGAACGCGCGTCGCAGCTGCGCCCGCAACTCGGCCAGCGTCTGTCCGGCGCGCGCTGCGGCGCTGCCCTGTGCAGCCGTTGCGGCTTCACGGCGAAACCGGCGTTTGCCCCACAGCGGCAGGCGCTGTTCGATGGAGTATTTCGTGCTGCCGACCTTGTCGGGGCGCAGGTCACCACCATGGATGTCCATCAGCTCGATCCTCACCTCAGGATCGGGCAGGGCGGATGCCGCATCGATTGCCTCACGCGCCGCGACGGTTTCGGCCTGCATTGCCCGGTACTCGGGATGGCTTGCACCCAGGCGTGCGAGCAGCGCCTCATGACTGATGGTGGCTTCAGCGCGCGCGATGGTTGCCATCGTGCATCCATACACCAGCAACACGAGGGCGAGACGGACAGGATTCATCACCATATTGCGTGACCTGCTTTCGAATCGGATGTTCACCCCGCCAGCACGCCAAGACCTGCTGCAGACAGCTCGGCGCGCTCGGCATGCAGCGGCTGGCCGTATTGCGGCCAGATTCAATGCATTGATTGCGGGGTCAGGAAGCGGACGAAGGGTGACAGCCGTACAACTGCACGGCCCACCCGACGATCAGGCGGGTGGTCTTAGCGGTTGTGAGCCGTGTGCGGGCGTCAGCAGACTCGTCAGCGGCAGTTGGATGAAACCGTGCACGATCTCCACGCGGTGCGGTGGCAATTGATTGTCAGTCAGCATGCTCGTCGTGCCGGTGCAGCTGGCAGCGCAGCCCGTGCCGTAGCTCATGGCGTGTGAGCAACTGGCGTCGTGTACGTCCGGGCAACAGGGATGTACCTGTGAATGCTTCACAGGGCTCGCGTGGTGGGTCGATCGCGTACCGTCGGGTGCTGCGTGGTGGTGGGCTGTGGCAGGTTGCGTTGGTGATGACAGCGCCGCGATGGGGTATGCAAGGCCCTGCAAAGGCAGCGCGAGGCAGGCCCACAGTACGAAGAACAGTGTCAGCGGTGATCGATCCATGGGGCGAATCATAGCAGCAAGTGGGCTTCGTCAGGGACGATTTGCACAACCCTGCGCCCCGTCCTTCCCGGTTCGCGCATCCTTCCGGTTTCGTCGCGCCTCCCTCCCGTTTTGCACACCCCCTCGTTTCGCGTGTCAGTGTCGTTCCGCGTGTCAGTGTCGTTCCGCGCGTCCTTGTCGTTCCGTGCGTCCTTCACGTTCGTTCTGTCATTCTCGTTCGTCCCGTCATTCAGTGCCTCCGGGATTCCCCGTCTCATGCTGTTTCCCTTCTCACATCATTTCTGTTCTCACGTCATTCCTGTTCTCACGTCATTCCTGTTCTCACGTCATTCCTGTTCTCACGCCATTTCTGTTCTCACATCATTTCTGTTCTCACGCCATTCCTGTTCTTACGCCGTTCCTCCTGTTCTTACGTCATTCCCGCGAAAGCGGGAACCCAGAAAAAGCACAATGCGCTGGCCCCCCGCTTTCGCGGGGGTGACGCCGAAAGCTAATGTGATTCCACTTTGGAAGGATGACGCCGGAAGGTGACATGACATCGCCTTGGTGGGCGTGATGCCGGAAGGTGACATGACATCGCCTTGGTGGGCGTGACGCCGGAAGGTGATATGGCACCGCCTTGGTGGGCGTGACGCCGGAAGGTGATATGGCACCGCCTTGGTGGGCGTGA
>CAZSYV010000010.1:0-40276 GCA_964610955.1 uncultured Klebsiella sp.
GCAGGGGAGCGAGATCGATCTCTGCATCCTCCTCGACGGCCCGCCAGCGCGGCATGTGCACGGGTCGCACCTCCTGCTCAGCCAAGCAGCCGTGCAGCGCGCTCGAGGTAGCGCTCGACGATCTGCGCCACCTGCTCGGGCGGCGCCGTTCTCATTCCCCCGCCTCCCCCCCGGATCAGACGCGCATACACACCCTCGACGATGCAGGCCTGCTTCCACCAGCCGAAGGCCGTGAAGAACTCCGCATTGGCCAGCGGCTCGCCACTGTATTCCTCATAGCAGGCAATGACCTCGGCACGTCGCGGAAACTGCCCGAGGCGGGTCGGCGGATCCTGGAGCAGCACGATGTCGTCATCGGGTTCGGCCCAGTACATCAGCGACCAGTAGAAATCGGCAACCGGATCGCCGATCGTGCACAGCTCCCAGTCGAAGACAGCGCACACGCGGTGATCGGCATCGAGCACCGTATTGTCGAAGCGGTAATCGCCGTGAGCGAGCGCCGACGGACGCGTCTGTGGCGGAATCTGTGCGCAGAGCTGCTCGTGCAGGCGATCGAGCAGCGGCAGTTCGCGTGTCTTCGATGCCTCCACCTGACGTCGCCATCGTGCGAGCTGTCGCGCGACGTATCCGTCGTGACGCCCCAGTTCACCCAGCCCGATTGCCAGCGGATCGAGTGCGTGCAGTGCTGCCTGTGTCGCCACCAGAGAGCGCATCGCCTCACGTGCTGCAGCGGCGTCGAGTGCTGCAGCGGCAGCGCTGTCACGCAGTATCAATCCGTCGACGAAGCTCATCACGTAGAACGGCGCCCCCGTGACCGTTTCATCACTGCAGTAGGCCAGCGGTTGCGGTACCGGGACGGACGGGGCATGTGCTGCGAGTGCGCTGATGATGCGCCACTCGCGGCCCATGTCATGCGCCGTCGCCAGAGCGCTGCCCAGCGGTGGGCGGCGCAGCACGAATGCCGAGCCATGCACATCGTCGACGCGATAGCTGAGGTTCGAGCCACCGGCTGCGATCAGCCGGAACGTGAACGGTGCGGTGAAGCCCGGCAAGGCTCCAGCGAGCCACTCGACCACCCGTTCGTGATCTATTCCCTTCAGCGGTGTGTGTGTCGCGCTCACGATACGCCCTCCGACGCGCTGGCACGGATCGCACGCACGCGAGCACCGAACAGCTCCTCGGCACGGCGCCGACGCGCCGGCAGGTACTCGCTCGGCTGCTCCACCGCAACCCAGCCCCGCAGCAGCTCGCGCGCGACGGTCTGCTTGTGGAGCTCGTCGGCCCCATCGGCAATGCGCAGTGCGCGCGCCGTACGATACATTTCCTCGAGCGGCATGTCGGAGGTATAGCCGAGCGCACCGTGGATCTGGATCGCGCGATCGATGATCACGAGCAGCGTTCGTGGCACGACGAACTTGACCAGCGCGATCTCGCGACGCGCCTCACGGCTGTAGTCCCCGCTCTGATCCATGCGCCATGCAGCGCGCAGCACCAGCAGACGGGTCATTTCCAGTTCCGCGTGCGATTCGGCGATCATGTCCTGCACCATCTGGTGCTTTCCCAGTGGCTTGCCCCGTGTGGTGCGCGACACTGCACGCTCGCACATCATCTCGAAGGCACGCGCAGCCTGCCCCAGACAGCGCATGGCGTGGTGGATGCGTCCGCCACCAAGGCGCTTCTGCGCCAGCACGAAACCCTCTCCCGGCTCACCGATCATGTGATCGAGCGGGACGCGGCAGTTGGTGAACTGCACTTCGGTGTGCCCACCGATGTGATCCATCAGCGCATCTCCCGAGAACGGATGGTGCATCGAACCGACATCACGCAGGAGTTCGACGCCCGCATGACGACACGGGACGATGAGCATCGCCGCGCGGCGGTGCGCCGGCGCCTCGGGATCGGTCACGGCCATCACGATCATGAAGTCGGACACACTCGAGTTCGATGCAAACCACTTGCGCCCGTTGATCACCCACTCGTCGCCGTCACGCTCGCAGCGTGTCGTGATCCCCGTCGGATCGGAGCCGCTGTTGCCGGGTTCCGTCAACGCGAAGGAGCTGCGTATCCGACCGGCCAGCAGCGGCTCGAGCCAGCGCCTCGCCTGCGCCTCGCTGGCTCCGGCCGCGAGCAGTTCGGCATTGCCCGAATCGGGCGCCTGGCAACCGAATATCTCCGGTGCGAGCACGCTGCGCCCGAGCACCTCCTGCAGCAGCGCAAGCCGGAGCTGCCCCATCCCGCCGCCGCCATGTTCCGGTGGCAGGTGCGCGGCCCACAAGCCACGCTCCTTCACCTGCTGCTTGAACGGTGCCCACAGTACATCGAGCTGCCGCTGGTTCAGACCCTCTCCGGCAATCTCGAGCGGTATCACCGTTTCGTCGACAAATTCGCGTACCCAGGCGAGTTCACGCTCGAAATCCTCGTCCGTACTGAAATCCCAGCCCATGTCTCACCCCCGCATGCAACGGTCCGCCCCACGCACGTCCATGGTAGCGGGTGTCGATGTGGCTGCAATATCAGTATCGGTCGATCTCGTGTGACGGTGCCGATCGATCCACCGCATCCTCAGCCCGAAGCAGCGCGTCGATGATCGGGCGGTTGGCTGCCGGGAAGTCACCCGGATCGAGCTGCCGTACGGCGACCCAGCGCAGTGGCTGCCCTTCACGTCCGTACGGACTCCCGGCAAAGGCGCTCACACGCCAGACATGCAGCTCGACGGTGCGCTCGGGGTATGTGTGATGCACCGTGAGCCAGGGTGCTGCAGACTCGATGTGGATGCCGAGTTCCTCTTGCAGCTCTCGGGCCAGTGCGTTCTCGACACTCTCGCCGTCGGTGATCTTGCCGCCGGGGAACTCCCACAGGCCACCCTGGTGCCGATCCGCATGACGCAACGCGATCAACACCTCGCCGGCTGCATTGTCGATCACCCCGACGGCGACGTGCAGCACCATGGCTCAGCTGCGGTATTCAGCGTTGATGCGTACGTAGTCGTGGGAGAGATCGCTGGTCCACACGGTCGCCGCGGCGGCGCCACGTCCCAGATCGATCGTGATACGGATTTCCTCGCGCGCCATCACCCGCTGCCCGGCGGCCTCGCCATACCCGGGATCACGTGCACCGGCACGCACGATCGGCACCTCGTCGAGGTCGATTGCCACGCGCGTGACATCCAGCCCATCGACCCCGGCACGACCGACCGCCGCGAGGATACGCCCCCAGTTCGGATCGCCGGCAAACAGCGCCGTCTTCACCAGCGGTGATTCGGCAACCGTGTAGGCAACCCGCCTGCATTCGGCAACATCCTGCCCGCCACTCACCGCAACCGCGACGAACTTGGTCGCCCCCTCGGCGTCGCGCACGATCGCCTGGGCAAGCTCGAGACACACCGCATCGATCGCCTCGGCAAGCTCGCACGCCCCCGCATCGGCCATCGAACGGATCGGCGCAGCGCCCGCCGCCCCCGTCGCCACCAGCACGCACGCATCGTTGGTCGAGGTATCGCCATCGACCGTGATCGAGTTGAAGCTTGCGGCAATCGCGCGCCCGAGAAGCTCATCGAGCAGTCCTGGTTCGACCGCTGCATCGGTGGCCACGAATGCGAGCATCGTTGCCATGTCGGGCCGGATCATGCCGGCCCCTTTCGCGATGCCGCTGACGCTCACCTCGTGCGCGCCTATGCGAATACGCCGACTGCTGCCCTTGGGGCGCGTATCGGTCGTCATGATCCCCTCGGCTGCACGCTCCCAGCCCGCAGCATCAAGTGCATCGAGTGCCCGCGGCAGGCCTGCGATCAGGCGCTCGACGGGCAGCGACTCGCCGATCACTCCCGTCGAGAACGGCAGCACGGCCTGCGGCTCGATCGCGCCGAGTCGTGCCAGCGCCGCGCAGCACTCGCGCGCAGCCTGCATGCCCTGCTCGCCGGTGCCGGCATTGGCATTGCCGGTGTTCACCAGCAGGTAGCGCACCGCCGCTGTCGACGCCAGGTGCTCGCGCGCCACGGTCACCGGCGCGGCACAGAAGGCGTTGCGCGTGAATCGTGCCGCGATGCGGCTACCGGGTGCCAGCTCGAGGATCACCAGGTCACGACGGCCTGCTTTGCGGATTCCGGCCTCGGTGGTGCCGAGGCGCACGCCGCGAACCGTTGCAAGTGGAAACCGGGACGGCGCGCCTACGGCCATCGGGTGCTCTCCTCGTGGCAGGGTGCAGTGCGATCAGACGATCTGTCCGTGGCAGTGCTTGTACTTCTTGCCCGACCCACAGGGACACGGCGCGTTGCGTCCCACCTTCGGCGCATCGCGCACGAAGGGCTCTGGCGCAGGTGCTGCTGCCATCGGCTCCGCTGCCTCTCCATCGCCCGTGTCGGCACTCAACCCGGGAGCAGCAGCGTGCGTGTAGCGGGCCCGCTGCTGCTCGCGCTCCTGCGCCTCGCGCTGCTGGCGCTCCATCGCCTCGATTTCCTCTTCGCTGCGCACCTGAATGCGCGACAGAAAGCGCACGACCTCATACTTGCAGTTCTCGAGCAGCTGCTCGAAGAGCTTGAACGCCTCGCTCTTGTACTCCTGCTTCGGGTCACGCCCGGCGTAGGCGCGCAGGTTGATGCCCTGGCGCAGGGCATCCATGGTCGACAGATGGTCCTTCCACAGCGTATCGAGCACCTGCAGCATGATGTGACGCTCGAGCTTGCGGGCGTCGTCACCGAGCGGGGCAGCACGGAGTCGATAGTCCTCGGCAACTGCCGCGACGATCCGCTCGCGTACCGCATGCTCCTCCAGGCCAGCTTCCTGATCCAGCCACTGCGCCACCGGCAGCTGCAGCCCGTACTCACTCTTCAGATGCTGCTCCAGCCCGTCGATGTCCCACTGTTCCTCGATGCTCTGCGGCGGCATGAAACCGTCGATCAGTCCGTTCACCACATCGGCGCGGATCTGCTCGATGGTGCCGCTGACATCGTTCGCGCCAAGCAGCTCATCGCGCTGCTGATAGATCACCCGGCGCTGGTCGTTCGCGACGTCGTCGTACTCGAGCAACTGCTTGCGGATGTCGAAGTTGCGACCCTCGACCTTGCGCTGCGCCTTCTCGATCGCATTGCTGACCATGCGATGCTCGATCGCCTCGCCATGCTTCATTCCGAGCGCCTGCATGAAGCCCTTGACGCGATCGGAGGCAAAGATGCGCATCAGGTTGTCTTCGAGCGAGAGGTAGAACCGCGACAGCCCCGGATCTCCCTGACGCCCCGCCCGACCACGCAGCTGATTGTCGATTCGCCGCGACTCGTGACGCTCGGTACCGATGATGTGCAGTCCGCCTGCCTCGAGCACGCGCTGATGGCGCTGCTCCCAGTCGGCACGCAACGCCAGGATCGTTTCCTCGGTCGCATCCCCAAGCTGCGCGATCTCGGCCTCGAGGTTGCCACCGAGAACGATGTCGGTACCGCGACCGGCCATGTTGGTCGCGATCGTGACCGTTGCCGGACGCCCTGCCTGCGCGATGATTTCGGCCTCGTGCTCGTGGTACTTCGCGTTCAGCACCTGGTGCGCAATCTTCTGCTGGCGCAGGAACTGCGAGAGCTCCTCCGAGGTCTCGATCGACGCGGTACCGACGAGAACCGGAGCGCCCTTGTCGATGTATGACTTGATGTCGGCAACCACCGCCTCGAACTTCTCCGCCTTGGTCAGGTACACGAGGTCGTTCAGGTCCTGGCGGATGCACGGCTTGTTGGTCGGGATCACGACGACATCGAGGCCGTAGATCTGACGGAACTCGAAGGCCTCGGTATCGGCCGTCCCGGTCATGCCGCCAAGTTTGTCGTAGAGACGAAAGTAGTTCTGGAACGTCGTCGAGGCGAGCGTCTGGCTTTCGGAATGGATGTGCACACCTTCCTTGGCCTCGATTGCCTGGTGCAGCCCCTCGGACAGGCGCCGCCCCGCCATGGTGCGTCCGGTATGCTCATCGATCAGCACCACCTGACCGTTTTCCACGATGTACTCCACATCGCGCTGGAACAGGTGGTGGGCACGCAGCGCCGTGTGCACGTGGTGCAGCAGCCCGAGGTTGACCGCGTGATAGAGACTCTCCCCCTCGGCCAGCAGCCCCTCGGCGATCAGCAGCTGCTCGATGAACTGGTGTCCATCTTCGGTAAGCTCGATCTGGCGCGTCTTCTCGTCGACCAGAAAGTGTCCTTCCGCACCCTCTTCCTCCGCGCGACGCATGCGCGGCACCAGCGCGTTGATCTGCCGGTACAGTCGCGAGCTGTCCTCGCTCGCACCCGAGATGATCAGTGGCGTGCGTGCCTCGTCGATCAGGATCGAGTCGACCTCGTCGACGATGGCAAAGTTCAGCTCACGCTGCGCACGGTCCTCGAGACTGAAGACCATATTGTCACGCAGATAGTCGAAACCGAACTCGTTGTTGGTGCCGTAAGTGATGTCGGCGGCGTAGGCGTCACGCTTGGTCTGCGTGTCCTGCCCCGAAAGGATCACTCCGACCGACATGCCAAGGAACTGGTAGACCGGCATCATCCAGTTCGCATCGCGCCGTGCGAGGTAGTCGTTCACGGTGACGACATGCACACCCTTGCCGGACAGTGCATTGAGGTAGATCGGCAGCGTGGCCATCAGCGTCTTGCCTTCGCCGGTACGCATCTCCGCGATGCGCCCCTCGTGCAGCGTGATGCCACCGATGAGCTGCACATCGAAATGTCGCATGCCGAGTGTGCGTCGCGCCGCCTCGCGTGTGCAGGCAAATGCTTCGGGCAACAACTGATCCAGTGTCTCACCCGCAGCGAGACGTTCGCGAAAGCGTCCCGTCAGTGCCCGCAACCCCTCGTCATCGAGCGCGCTCATCTGCGCCTCGAGCGCATTGACTCGCGCCACACTGCGGCGCATGCGCTTGAGTTCACGAGTGTTCTTCGTGCCGAAAATAGTGCGGATCAGCGAGCGGACCATGATTCTGGAGGTTTCCCGGCGTGGAGCGGCGCGCGATTATAACCGACGCATCCGCCGCAACGGAAAATCACCTGCTCGCCGGCTCGTGATATCGATCATGCAACGACGGGGAGGCCACGGCTCGTACCAGCCACGTGCGCCAGATACAGGCTCACGCCGCGGCACTGATGCTGCGGTAGCTTCCCGAAATCTCCTCGACCAGCTCCCACGCATCGGGATTTGCCAGCAACGTCCGCAGCAGCGCCACGTTCATCGCATGCCCCGACTTGTGCCCGCGGAACTCGGCGATCAGCCGCTGGCCAAGCAGGTACAGATCACCGATCGCATCGAGCATCTTGTGGCGCACGAACTCATCCTGATAGCGCAGGCCATCCTCGTTCAGGATGCGATCGGTATCGACGACGATCGCATTCTCGGTGCTGCCGCCCAACGCCAGCCCGTGCGAGCGCAGGTACTCGACCTCGTGGGTGAAGCCGAAGGTACGCGCGCGGCTGAGATCCTTGACGAAGGATGACGTGGTGCTGTCGAAGCTTCCGGTTGCCTTGCTGTGGCGCAGCACGGGGTGATCGAAGTCGATCGAGAAACGCATGCGGAACGAATCGCTGGGATACAGTGCGGCGTACTTGTCGCCATCGACCACCTTCACCGGTCGCAGTACACGCACATACCGACGTGGACGGTTCTGTTCGACGATCCCTGCCGACTCGAGCAGGAACACGAACGGGCCAGCGCTGCCGTCCATGATCGGCACCTCCGGTCCCGACACCTCGACGATGAGGTTGTCGATACCGATTCCGGCACATGCCGCCAACAGATGCTCGACCGTTCCGACGTGCACGCCGTCGCGTCCGAGCATCGTGCACAGCCGCGACTCGCACACCTGGTTGACGCGTACCGGCAGATCCACCGGCGGATTCAGGTCGATGCGCCGGAACACGATTCCGGTGCCGACAGGTGCCGGCCGCAGATTGAGGTGGATATCCTCTCCCGTGTGCAGACCGACACCACGTGCACGAATCGAATTGCGGAGCGTGCGCTCCATCGTCAGCATTTTCATGACCTGCTCCCATCCAATCCGTTACATGACATGCAGGAGTGGATCCCTTGTCCGGGAACTCCCGGACGGACGCCATTCACTGCGCCATTACGCAAGGCATCATCCGGTGGTCGCGGGTCATCGCTCCCTTCAGTCCGCCTGCCGGCGCAGGAACGCTGGGATATCCAGATACTCCAGATCCCGTTCCGCGCCGACCGCGATCTGTGGCCGCTCGCTGCCCACCTCCCGTGTCCCGGCCTGGCGTCGCCGTACTGCAGGCGTCTCCAGAGCCCGGTAATCCGGGCCGACCGTCAGGGTGCTCGTATTGTCGACCACCTTGACCGGACGTTCCTTGCACACTTCACCCAACCCCGTGGCCACCACAGTGACCTTGATCTCCCCTTCCATGTCCGGATCGATCACGGTACCGACCACTACTGTCGCGGCGTCGGATGCAAACTCCTCGACAGTGTCGCCGACTTCTTCGAATTCGCCGAGAGACAGATCGGGTCCTGCGGTGATATTCACCAAAATACCCCGGGCTCCCTGCAAATTGATGTCTTCCAGCAGCGGGCTGCGGATTGCCGCCTCCGCCGCCTCACGCGCACGGTTGTCTCCACGCGCCACGCCGGTACCCATCATCGCCATGCCCATTTCGGACATCACGGTGCGCACATCGGCAAAATCCACGTTGATCATGCCCGGGCGAATGATCAGGTCTGCAATGCCCTGCACCGCCCCCAGAAGCACATCGTTGGCCGCCTTGAACGCATCGAGCAGCGAGGTGTTCTTGCCGAGCACCACCTGCAGCTTCTCGTTCGGTATCGTGATCAGCGAGTCGACGTGCTGCTGCAGTTCCAGCAGCCCTTCGTTGGCGATCGTCGCCCGCTTCTTGCCCTCGAACTTGAACGGGCGGGTCACCACCGCGACGGTCAGGATACCGAGCTCCCGTGCCACCTCGGCAACGATCGGTGCGGCGCCTGTACCGGTACCACCACCCATTCCAGCCGTGATGAACACCATGTCGGCACCGGAGAGCACTTCTGCGATGCGATCACGATCCTCCAGCGCCGCCTGACGCCCGATCTGCGGATTGGCCCCCGCACCAAGCCCCTTGGTGATGCCCGAGCCGAGTTGCAGCACGGTACGTGAAGCAATGTCGGAGAGCGCCTGGGCATCGGTGTTCGCGCAGATGAACTCCACCCCTTCGACCGAATTTCCGATCATGTGCTTGACGGCGTTGCCGCCGCCACCACCGACCCCGACTACCTTGATGACTGCGTTCTGCGGTACGTTGTCCACCAGTTCGAACATGGCTCACACCTCTACGTTGGATTGATTGACGGTTCAAAAAATCAGAAATTTCCCTGTAACCACTGCTTCATCCTGCTCATCAGGCTGCGACCCGGCCCCTCCCTGGCGCTCGCACTGACCGTGTGCTGCCTGGCACCGAACAGCAGCAGGCCCACGGCGGTCGAATAGATCGGGTTCTTCACGATGTCACCCATGCCCTGCACACCACCGGGCGAGCCGATGCGCACTGGCATGTGGAAGATCTCCTCGGCGAGTTCGACGACACCTTCCATCTTCGATGTGCCGCCCGTGAGCACGATGCCACCGGCCAGCATGTCCTCGAAGCCGCTGCGGCGAATTTCCGACTGCACCAGGGTGAACAGCTCGTCGTAACGCGGCTCGACCACCTCGGCCAGCGCCTGGCGCGAGAGGTCACGCGCACCACGCTCGCCGACTCCGGGCACCTTGATCGTCTCGTTTGCACCCGCAAGCTGGGCAAGCGCACAGGCGTAGCGGATCTTGATCTCCTCCGCATACTGCGTCGGCGTGCGCAGCGCCATCGCGATATCGTTGGTGACCTGATCGCCTGCAATCGGAATCACCCCGGTATGGCGGATCGCACCCTCGGTGAAGATCGCGATATCGGTCGTGCCACCGCCGATGTCGACCAGACAGACACCGAGCTCGCGCTCGTCATCGGTGAGGACCGCGTAGCTCGATGCAAGCTGCTCGAGAATGATCTCGTCGACCTCGAGACCGCAGCGGCGAATGCACTTCTCGATGTTCTGTGCCGCGTTCACCGCACAGGTCACCACGTGCACCTTTGCCTCAAGGCGCACACCGGACATCCCAAGCGGTTCCTTGATGCCTTCCTGGCTGTCGATGATGTATTCCTGCGGCAGGATGTGCAGGATCTTCTGGTCCGCCGGGATCGCCACCGCCTGTGCCGCATCGATCACCCGCTCGATGTCGTGTGCGTAGACCTCGCGGTCACGGATCGCCACGATCCCGTGTGAGTTCAGGCTGCGGATATGGCTGCCGGCGATACCGGCATAGACCGAGTGGATCTGGCAACCCGCCATCAGCTCGGCTTCCTCGATCGCACGCTGGATCGACTGCACGGTCGACTCGATGTTGATCACCACACCCTTCTTCAGCCCGCGCGACGGATGCATGCCCAGCCCGACGATATTGAGCGAACCGTCGGCGGCAACCTCACCGATCATCGCGACCACCTTCGAGGTACCTATATCAAGACCGACCAACATCTTCCCGCTCATCTATATCCCCGTTCACTGCTGCATCGCGCCAGAGACGCTGGCGCCCGCGCGAAGCGCGCCCCCAGTCGCTGGCGCACCCTTCCACGCCACCGCGACGCCGTTCGTGTAACGCATGTCCAGACGTTCGATGCGATTTCGCTCATCCACCCAGTCGTGCGCAAACAACCGCGCCATCAGCCGCGCCCTGCGCTCGATGTCACGACGCCCCAGCAGCACCTCACTGCCGTTGTCGAGCGTGATGCGCCACGCGTGCTTGCCGTCGAGCACCATGTGCGCGATGTGCAGACCCGTCGATTCGAGCAGGCCGGTGAATACGTCGAACTGGCGCAACAGCATCGTCTCGCTGCCCTGCGGGCCATCGACACGCGGCAGCTCGACACCAGGCAGTTCGCGTGCCGGACGAAACACTTCGGCATAGGGATTCAGGTACGCATCCGCTCCGAAGCGCAGCACCGGGACCTGTTCGGTGATGAACACCAGCAACCGGTCCGGCCACGCGCGGCGCACCGTGACCTGGTGAACCATCGGCAGGAGCAGCAGGTCATCGCGGATACGGGCGAGATCCACCATGAAGTACCCGGTTCCCAGATGCGGCAGCATGATCTGCTCGACTGCCGCCCGGTCCAGAAAGCGGAAGTCGCCCTTCACCGACACCTGGCTGATCGGCACGTTCGCCACCTCGAGCAGTGCCGTGTACCCAACGTGCAGGGCGAACAGCAGCAGCAGCACGATCACCGTCGGAGTCAGCCACGCCATGTGTGTGACGCGTCGTCCCGTCCCCTTTCGGGTGGCACCACGACGCAGCCCGGCCCGGCCGGCGATCTGCAGCAGCGCGCTGCTCATGCCGCAGCCCCCCCGCCTGATTCCCGCAGCAGGCTGGCGTTGAAAATCCGTGCAACCAGCTCATCGAAACCGATTCCCACGGCACGCGCGGCCATCGGTACCAGACTGTGATCGGTCATGCCCGGCGAGGTGTTCACCTCGAGCACCAGGAACTCGCCGCTGGCGGCATCACGCATGACGTCGACCCGCCCCCAGCCACTGCACCCCAGGCTGTCGTAGGCATGTGCGGCGAGCTTCGCCAGCTCGCGCCCCTCTGCTGGCGCGAGCTCCGAAGGGCACAGGTAACGCGTGCTGTCGAGACGGTACTTGGCCTCGTAGTCGTAGAAGGTGCGTGGCGTCTCGAGCCGGATCGAGGGCAGGATCTCGCCATCGACGATCGCCACCGTGTACTCGGGGCCATCGATGCGCCGCTCGATCAGCACATGCGTGTCATGACGTCGCGCCAGAGCGATGGCCTCACGCAATGTGCTCTCGTCATCGGCTGGCGAGATGCCGATGCTGGATCCCTCGCTGGCCGGCTTGACGAACAGACGAGGGCCCAGCCGCCTGCTCGCCGCGAGGTAGCTCACATCGTCTCCAGCCAGCATGAAATCCGGCGTGGCCACGCCCTCTGCCTGCCAGAAGCGCTTGCAGCGCAACTTGTCCATTGCCAGCGCACAGGCGAGCACGCCGCTTCCCGTGTGGCTGATTCCAAGCGCCTGCAGCGCCCCCTGCATCACACCGTCCTCGCCACCCCGACCGTGCAGGGCGATGAATGCGTGTGCCACTCCGGCATCGAGCAGGCGTCGTATCCCATCGGCTGCGACATCGAGTGCCAGCACCTCGCCCAGCTGGCGGCTCAGTGCCGCATGCACCGCATGCCCCGAGGCGAGCGATACCTCGCGTTCCGCAGAGGTGCCTCCCATCAGTACAGCCACCGGCCCGCGCAGTGCAGCGGTGTCGATCGCAAACGTCCTCATGTCGACTGCTCCCCACGCATCGCCCGCTCGACAATCGTCCCGGCCAGCCGCCCCACACTGCCGGCACCCTGCAGCAGCAGAAAATCACCAGGCCGCAGCACCCGTTCCAGCACCTCGGGCACATCACTGGCGTTTTCGATGAAGATCGGATCGATACGACCACGCTGGCGGATGCTGCCGCTGAGGCTGCGACCATCGGCGCCCGGAATGGGATCCTCACCCGCCGGATAGACCTCGAGCAGCAACAGCACATCGACCTGTGACAGCACGCGCACGAAATCCTCGTACAGCTCACGCGTGCGCGAGTAGCGGTGCGGCTGGTACACCATGACCAGACGGCGCTCGGGCCAGCCGGCACGCACCGCCACGAGGTTCGCAGCGACCTCGGTCGGGTGATGGCCGTAATCGTCGACGAGCAGCACGCTGCCACCCGCGCACGCCACCTCGCCATACGACTCGAAACGCCTTGCAACACCCTGGAAGCTGGCCAGACCGCGAATGATCGCTTCGTCGTCGATACCCTCATCGCTGGCGACGGCAACTGCGGCGGTTGCATTCAGCGCGTAGTGACGCCCGGGCAGGCCGAGGTGCAGATCGAGTGCAGCACGCCCCACAGGGCGCTGTACGCGGAACTGTCCGCTCCCACCGCTCTGGTGGTAATCGCACAGGCGATAGTCGGCGTTCTCCGCTTCACCGTAGGTCAGCACATGGCGCGACACCTGATCGACGATCGACGCCGCCGCCGCATCGTCGATGCATACGACACACATACCGTAGAACGGCAGGTTGTGCAGGAAGTCGATGTAGGTGCGCTTCAGGCGCTCGAAGTCGCCACCATAGGTGCCCATGTGATCGACATCGATGTTCGTGACCACTGCAACCATCGGCTGCAGGTGCAGGAACGAGGCGTCGCTCTCGTCGGCCTCGGCGATCAGGTAGCGGCTGTCGCCGAGCCGCGCGTTGGCCTGGACGCTGTTGACTCGCCCACCGATCACGAAGGTCGGATCCAGCCCCGCTTCGGCGAAGATCATCGCAATCATGCTCGTGGTGGTGGTCTTGCCGTGGGTACCGGCAACCGCGATGCCGTGACGAAAGCGCATCAGCTCGGCGAGCATCTCGGCCCGTGGCACCACCGGCACACGCCGTTCGCGCGCCGCGACGATCTCGACATTGTCGGCAGCGATCGCACTCGAGACGACCACGACATCCGCCTCGACAATGTGCGCAGCACGATGGCCGATGTACACCTTGATGCCGAGTGCGCGCAGGCGCTCGGTGGCCGGTGATGCCGCCACGTCGGAACCCGAGACCCGGTAGCCCTGGTTGTACAGCACCGCTGCGATCCCGCACATCCCCGAGCCACCGATGCCGACGAAGTGGATATGCCTGATGCGGCGCATCCGCGGAATCTGCACCTGACGCTCACCGCTCATTGCGCACACTCCAGACAGATGGTGGCAACACGTGCCGCGGCATCGGGAAGCGCGACCTTACGTGCGCGAATGGCCATCGCCAGCAGTTCCGCGCGCGCCTTGCCGAGGCGTTGCAGCTCCCCCGCAAGCCATGCGGGCGTGAAGTCGCGCTGTGCGATCACGATGGCTGCACCGGCATCGACGAGCCAGCGCGCGTTGGCGCTCTGGTGATCGTCGATTGCCGTCGGCAGCGGAACCAGCAAGGCCGGCACGCCCGCCGCGGCGAGTTCGCTCAGGGTCAGCGCACCGGCACGGCACACCACGAGATCGGCCCATGCGTACGCGGCAGCCATATCGTCGATGAACGTACTGATTCGCGCCTCGACCGCCGATTGCCGATAGCTCTCGGTGCAGGCTGCAAGCTGCGTCTTGCCGCACTGGTGCCGGACCTCGGGGCGGCGCTCGGGTTCGAGGAGCGCGAGTGCTGCGGGCACGGTCTCGTTCAGCACACGTGCCCCCTGACTGCCGCCAAGGACCAATACCCGCAAGGCCCCATCACGACCCGCCAGGCGCTGCTGCGGTGCCGGCAATGCGGCAATCGCGGCACGCACCGGATTGCCGACGAGCTGCACACGTGCGTTGCCGGCAAACGGCCCCGGCAGCCCGAGCAGGATGTGCCTTGCCAGCCGCGCCAGCAGCCGGTTCGTGGTCCCGGCCACCGCGTTCTGTTCGTGAACCACGATCGGCACGCGCAGCAGCCACGCCGCCAGTGCACCCGGCCCGGCGACGAAACCACCCGTGCCGAGCACGCACGCGGGGCGCAGCCTGCGCAACAGGCGCAGCGCCTGCCCAACGGCACGCAGCAGCCGCAGTGGCGCCAGCAGCTGTTCACTGCGTCGCTTGCCGCGCATGCCGCTCACCTCGAGGAAATCGAGCGCGATGCCGGCCTCTGGCACGAGTTGCGCCTCCATCCCGCCCTGTGTCCCCAGCCAGCGCACACGCGCGCCGCGGGTCATGAGTTCCGCTGCTGCCGCCAGCCCGGGAAACACGTGCCCGCCGGTGCCGCCACCGGTGATCAGCACCAGGGGATGTGCATCAGCCACGGCGCAGCCTCCAGGGCGCAGGCGCCGCGATCGGTGCCATGCGCAGCTCACGCTCGATGCGCAACACCAGTCCCATCGTCGCCAGCAGCACCAGCAGGCTGCTGCCCCCATAGCTGAGAAACGGCAGTGTGAGCCCCTTGGTCGGCAGCAGACCGGTGTTCACGCCAATGTTGATGAACACCTGTGCGGCAATGAGCAGTGCGATGCCAAAGCACACGTAGGCCTGGAACGACTGCTGGCGCTGCGCGGCCTTGCTGCCGATGTCCAGGATGCGGGCGATCAGCAGTGCAAACAGCGTGATGAATCCGAGGCAACCGAGCAGCCCGAGTTCCTCGGCCACGACTGCAAACACGAAATCCGTGTGGACTTCAGGCAGGTAGAACAGCTTCTGCACGCTGTTGCCCAATCCCACGCCGAAAATCTCGCCACGTCCAAAGGCGATCAACGCCTGCGTGAGCTGGTAGCCATCGCCGAACTGCTCCGACCACGGGTCGAGGAAGGTGATGAGTCGCGCCACGCGGTATGGAGACAGCACTGCCACTGCACTGGCCCCCGCCAGGGCAAGCACGAGCAGCACCCCGAACCGCAACAGGCGTGCGCCGCCGAGAAAGAGCATCGCCATGGCAGTGCCGGCGATCACGACCGCAGCACCGAAATCCGGTTCGAGGATCAGCAGCAGCATCACCACCGCGAGCACACCAAGCGGCTTGAGCATCCCGCCCCAGTGGTGCTGCACCTCGTACTGATGCCGCGTCATGTAGCCGGCGAGGTAGATGGCAAAGAACGGCTTCATCAGTTCCGAGGGCTGCAGGCTGAACGGACCGATGCCGAACCAGCGCGTCGCACCATTCACCTCGCGACCCACACCCGGGACGAGCAGCAGCGCGAGGATGCCGATCCCCAGCAGCAGCAGCCATGAGCCTGTCTGCTCCCACAGCCACACCGGCACCTGCAGGGTGACCCACAGCGTACCCATGCCCAGTGCCAGATAGAATGCATGGCGCACGATGTAGTGAAATGGATTCCCATATTGTGCAGCGGCGAAATCCATCGACGCAGACCCCATCATCACCAGGCCTGCCGCCGACAGCACGATCACCAGTGTCAGCAACCAGACATCGATGCTGGCCTTGCGGTGGATCAATACGGTCTCGGCCTGTGTCGTCTGCATCTCAACCCCCACCCGCCGGATCGAGCGTCTGCACTGCTCGAGCGAAGGCATCACCGCGTGCCTCGTAGTCACGAAACATGTCGAAGCTCGCACATGCCGGCGAAAGCAACACGATGTCACCTGACAATGCCAGCCCGCGGGCGGTGGCAACGGCCTCGTCCATGTCTGGCGCCAGACGCACGGGCACCGCATCCGCGAGCGCGTGGCACATGAGCTGTGCCGCCTCACCGATCAGCACCACCGCCCGCCCGATCCGTCGCAGCTCGACACCCAGCGCACCGAACTCGCTCTCCTTCGCCACACCCCCGGCGATCAGCACGATGCGCCCCGCAAGATCTGCACCGAGACCACGCAGCGCAGCAACGGTGGCCGCCACATTGGTCCCCTTGGAGTCGTCGTAGTAATCCACGCCATCGAGTCGACGCAGGTGCTGGCAGCGATGCGGCAGACCACGGTACTCGCGCAGCACCTCGAGCTGTGCTGCGCGCGGGATGTCTGCCGCTGCCGCCAGCGCCAGTGCGGCAAGTGCGTTGCTGACGTTGTGCTGCCCACGCAGGGCCAGTTCGGAGACGGCAAGCAGTGGCTCGTCACCGCGGGCAAGCCACGTCTGTCCGTCACGTGCGAGCAGGCCGTACTGGGCTGCGCTGGCCGCTCCGACGCCAAAACTGCTTCGCACTGCCGTGCAGTGCGCCGGCGGGACGGTACCTGGATCATCCCGGTTGAACACCACATGGCGCGCACCGTCGTAGATGCGCAGCTTCGCCTGCCGGTAGGCCTCGAGATCCGGGTAGCGATCGAGGTGATCCGGCGCCACATTGAGGACCGTCGCCACGCGGGCAGCAAAATCGACCACCGTCTCGAGCTGGAAACTCGACAGCTCAAGCACGTAGAGCTCCACTGCGGAATCGAGCAGATCGAGCGCCGGAGTCCCCAGGTTGCCGCCATAGCCGCAGCGCATGCCTGCAGCCTGCGCCATCAGTGCGACCAGCATGGTCACCGTGCTCTTGCCGTTGGTGCCCGTGATCGCAACGATCGGGGCATGCGCCTCACGATGGAACAGCTCGATGTCCCCGAGCACCACAGCGCCTGCCGCTCGCGCGGCAACGAGCGCCGGCAGCCGCGGGTCGATACCGGGGCTGAGGAGCAACTCGTTCGCGCCAGCGAGAAAATCCGTACCGAAGGCTCCGGTACGCAGCTCCACACCAGGGAACCCGCGGCGAAACGACTCGAGTGCCGGAGGGTGCTCACGCGTGTCGGCAACGGCAAACTCGAGCCCGCGTGCAGCCAGGAAGCGTGCGCACGACAGCCCCGTGCGCCCCATGCCGAGCACGATGTACGGGATTTTTCCTGCCTTGCCCGATGCCATGCCGGAGACCACTCAGCGCAGCTTCAGTGTTGCCAGCCCGAACAGGACCAGCACCACAGTAATGATCCAGAAGCGCACGATCACGCGCGGTTCCGGCCAGCCCTTGAGTTCGAAATGGTGATGGATCGGCGCCATGCGGAAGATGCGCCTGCCGGTCAGCTTGAACGAGCCGACCTGCAGCATCACCGACACGGTCTCCATCACGAAGACCCCGCTCATGATGAAAAACACGATCTCGTGGCGCACGATCACTGCAACCACACCCAGGGCGGCGCCGAGGGCAAGCGCTCCGACATCGCCCATGAACACCATCGCCGGGTAGGTGTTGAACCACAGGAAGCCCAGCCCCGCGCCGACCATTGCCCCGCAGAAGATCACCAGCTCGCCCGCACCGGCGATGTAGGGGATATGCAGGTACGGGGCGAACTCGCTGTGCCCGGCCAGGTAGGCGATGACCGCGAGCGCCCCCGCGATCAGCACACTCGGCAGGATCGCCAGCCCATCGAGGCCATCGGTGAGGTTCACGGCATTGCTCGCACCGACGATCACGAAATAGGCCAGCACGACGAAGAACGGGCCGAGGGCGAGTCCGACCTGCTTGAAGAATGGCACGATCAGCTGGGTTTCTGCCGGAGAACCCGCGCTCAGATACAGATACAGCGCTGCCACCACACCCGCGAGCGATTGCCAGAGGTACTTCCAGCGTGCGGGCAGGCCACGCGAGTCCTTCTCGACCACCTTGCGGTAGTCATCGACCCAGCCGATGGCACCAAACGCCACGGTGACCGCCAGCACCACCCAGATGTAACGGTTGCGAAGATCGCCCCACAACAGGGTGCTGGTCACGATGCCGATCAGGATCAGCGCACCGCCCATGGTCGGTGTGCCGGTCTTGGCAAGGTGTGACTGCGGCCCATCGCTGCGTACGGCCTGCCCGATCTGATCGCGGTTGAGACGCCTGATCATCGCCGGGCCCACGAGCAGCGTGATCGCCAGAGCGGTCAGCACACCGAGAATGCCGCGGAACGTCAGATACTGGAACACGGCGAAAATCTTCGCGTGACCACTGAGCCACTCGGCAAGCAACAGCAGCATCAGCACGCCTCCTCTTCGCTCACGCCGGCACGGGTGTCGACGAGCGCATTCACCACGCGCTCCATCGCTGCCAGGCGCGAACCCTTGACCAGAATCACGCAGCCACGGCGGTCAAAGGCACGGCATGCTGCAATCAGCTCGTCACAGCTGCCAAAGACCTGGGCACCCGCACCAAAACCGGTGGCAAGCACCACTGCGTGTTCACCCCAGACGAGCAGATGCTCGACGCCGCGCGCACGCGCGTAGTCACCGATGCTGCGGTGCAGCTCCCGACTGTCGGGTCCGAGCTCTGCCATGGTGCCGAGCACCAGCACACGTTCACCGGCGAAGTTCACCAGAGAGTCGATCGCCGCGCGTACCGATCCGGGATTTGCGTTGTAGCTGTCATCGATCAGCACGGCCGCGTTTCGCGTCGACCGGGGCTGCATGCGTCCCGCCACCGGCGTGGCCGACTCCAGGCCGACACGGATCGCCTCGGGCTCCACACCCAGTGCCACACCGACGGCCGCCGCACAGACGGCGTTCGCCACCTGCTGCACGCCGGGTATCGACAGGCGCACAGCGATGCTGCTGGCGGGGAGCACGAGCTGAAAGTGCGCACAGCCATCGCACAGGCGCACGTTTTCCGCATGTACGTCGGCTTGCGTGTTGCCCTGCGCACTCACGCCGAGCACGCGCCGCGCACCGATGCGCTCGCGCCACACGGGGGCAAAGGAATCGTCCAGGTTCAGTATCGCGACGCCATCGGCACCGAGCTCCTCATAGATCTCGCCCTTGGTGCGTGCAACGGCCTCCAGCGTGCCGAAACCCTGCAGATGAGCCGGCAGTGCATTCGTGACCAGCGCGACATCGGGGCGCACGAACGCCGCCAGATAGGCAATGTCACCGGGGTTTGCCGCCCCCATCTCGATCACCGCAGCCCGGGCGTGCGAATCGAGCCCAAGCAAGGTCAGCGGCACGCCAATTTCGTTGTTGAGGTTGCCACTCGTTGCGTGCACGGCGCCGCCGGTACGCAGGATCGCAGCGATCATCTCGCGCGTCGTCGTCTTGCCGGCGCTGCCCGTGAGCGCCACCACGGGAAACGGAAAAAGTCTGCGGTTGTGGCACGCGATCTCACCCAGTGCGCGCAGGGTGTCCGGCACCCGCAGCACGGGAATGCCCGTGCTCACCTCACGAGAGCACAGCAGTGCAGCCGCGCCCCGGCGCTCGGCCTCGGCGACGAAGGCATGGCCATCGAAGCGCTCGCCCGACAGGGCAACGAACAGGCAGCCGGGGGCGATCATGCGCGAGTCGGTGCTGATTGCCGAAAAGGCTGCATTGCGCACCGGTGCCGCGACACCCAGCACACGGGCGATTTCCGCAAGATCCATGGACCGCATCATGATCCGGCCTCCCGCGCCGCCAGCGCCTCGCGGGCCACCACGGCGTCACTGAAGGGCACGCGCACCCCGGCAGCCTCCTGGTAGGCCTCGTGCCCCTTGCCTGCAATCAGCACGCAGTCGCCCGGTGCCGCCTGCAGGATCGCCCGACGGATCGCCACGGCACGATCGCTCTCACGCGTCGCATCCGGCTGTGGAATGCCGGTTGCGATGTCCTCGATGATCGCCTGCGGATCCTCGCTGCGTGGGTTGTCGCTGGTGATCAGCACCTCGTCGGCATTTTCCCAGGCGATGCGCCCCATCAGCGGACGCTTGGCATGATCACGGTCACCACCGCAGCCAAAGACGCACCACAGCCGGCCATCGGTGTGCTCGCGCAAGGCTCGCAGGACCTGCTCGAGCGCATCGGGCGAGTGTGCATAGTCGACGATCACCAGCGGCGCAGTCGGTGCGCTGATGCGCTGCATGCGCCCAGCGATCGGCTGCGCGTGTTCCAGCACCGCGAGCGCATCGGCCAACGCCACACCGTTCACACACAGCACGCCGAGCACCGCCAGCGCGTTGTACAGGTTGAATCGCCCGAACAGCGGCAGGAACAGGCTTCCCTCTCCCCACTCGCTCACGACCTCGGCACGCAACCCACCGCGCTCGTTCACGACCCGCGTCGCACGCAGTACAGCGCCTTCCTCACGAAGTCCATAGCCAACGCCATGCACTGCAGGCGGCAGCGTCTGCAGCAAATGCCGACCCCAGGCGTCATCCACATTGATCAACGCGTGCTGCAGCCCTGGTTGTGCGAACAGCAGCTGCTTTGCGGCACCATAGTTCTCCAGCGTGCCGTGGTAGTCGAGGTGGTCGTGCGTGAGGTTGGTGAACACGGCACTGCGAAACTGCAGTGCGCGCACGCGCCCCTGTTCGAGTGCGTGCGAGGACACCTCGAGAGCCGTGGCACGAGCACCTGCATCGCGCAGCGTTGCCAGCATGCGCTGTACCGCCACCGCGTCGGGCGTCGTGTGCCGCGCAGCATCCAGCCGTCCGGGAAAGCCCCAGCCAAGCGTGCCAATCACGCCGCAGGGTGTTCCGAGCGACTCGAAGGCACCGGCAATCAGCTGCGTGCAGGTGGTCTTGCCGTTGGTGCCCGTGACCCCCACCAGCATCAGCCCGTGAGAAGGGTCTTCATAGAAACGCCCCGCCACCTCGCTGACCCGTGCAGCCAGGTGTGGTACGGCCACGATGTGTTCACCAGGAGTCGTGCACGCATCGGCGTCGGCCAGCACCACGCGCGCACCACGCGCGAGGGCGGCCGGCGCGAATGTCAGGCCATCGTGCCGGGCGCCGGCAAGCGCGATGAACGCATCTCCCGGGCGCACCTCGCGACTGTCCATGCACAGTCCGTCGACAGCCAGCGCACCCAGCGCACTGGCACCCAGCTCGGGCAGCAGTTCAGCCAGGCGGCGTGCAGGATGCAGCGCAGCGCTCATGCCGGCTTCCTCGCCACGATCCGCTCGGCCGGCAGGATCTGCTCGAGATCGTCAGGCGCGACGTTCATCAGGCGCAGCGCACCCGCCACCACGGTGGAGAACACCGGTGCCGCAACCGCCCCACCGTAATAGCTCCCGTTGCGCGGGTCGCTGATGATCACCACACCGACCACTCGCGGGTCACTCGCCGGTGCGAAGCCCGCGAACAGTCCAATGTAACGGTTTGCCTCATAGCCGTGTGCGCCGACGCGATGCACCGTCCCGGTCTTGCCGGCAACCGTGTAGCCCTTGATCGCCGCCTTCGTCGCCGTGCCACCTGGCTGGGTGACGGTACGCATCATGGCAACGAGCTCGTCAACGATCGCGCGGGCGTAGACCTGTTTCTCCTCACGTGCCTCATGTGCTCGCAGCAGGGTGATCGGGCGCTCGACTCCACCCGCCGCAAGGATGGCGTAGGCTCGCGCAAGCTGCAGCGGCGTCACCGACAGGCCATAGCCAAATGCGAAGTTCGCGCGTGCCACATCACTCCAGCGGCGCGGCGCTGGCAGGGTACCGATGCTTTCACCCGGAAAGCCGGTACCGAGAGACTGCCCCAGCCCGGCACGCACGAACACGTCACGAATCACTCCGGGTTCCAGCGACAGTGCGATTTTCGTCGTCCCGACCTGGCTCGACTTGGTGATCACGCCGCCAAGCGGCAGCACACCGTAGTTGCTGTGATCCCGGAAGGTCTTGCGGCCTACCCGAATGTAGCCGGGCGAGGTGTCGATCATCATGCCGGGGTGGTACTTGCCGCTCTCGAGCGCAGCCAGCATCGTCAGTGGCTTCATCGTCGAGCCCGGTTCGAACTGGTCGGTGATCGCCCGGTTGCGTAACGCCTGACCCACACCGGTGCCCCGATTGTTCGGGTTGTACGATGGCACGTTCACCATCGCCAGTACCTCGCCGCTGCGGGCATCGATCAGCACCACGCAGCCCGCCTCGGCCCCGGTCGCCTCGACGGCCTTCGTCAGTTCACGGTGCGCAAGGTACTGCATGCGCAGATCGATGCCGAGTTCGATCGCCCGGCCTGGCCGTGCCGGACTCAACTCCTGCACATCGCGGATCACGTGACCAAAGCGGTCCTTGATCACCTGCTTCGAGCCCTGCACGCCGGTCAACCACTCGTCGTAGGCCAGCTCGATGCCTTCCTGCCCATGATCATCCATGTCGGTGAAACCGATCACATGCGCGGCAATCTGTCCCGCCGGATAGAAGCGCTGGTACTCACGGTGAGCGTAGATCCCCGGCAGGCCGAGTTCGAGCACACGCTGCGCATCGACTGGCGTCATGCGCCGGCGCAGGTAGGCAAACTCCCGGCTTGCAAGCCCACGCATGCGCTGGCGAAGCTCCGGCGCCGGCATGTCGAGCGCCGCCGCGAGCCTTGCCCAGTCCTGCTCCTGCACACCGGCAACCAGCTGGCGCGGATTCGCCCACAGCGTCTGCACCGGCGTGCTGATTGCCAGTGGCTCGCCGTTGCGGTCCGAAATGATGCCGCGGTGGGCGGGGATCGGCTCCACGCGCATGAACCGCGCATTGCCCTGCTTCTGCAGGAAGCGGTAGCCGCGCTCGGTATCGAGGACCTGCAGCGACACCAGCCTGGCCGCCAGGATCAGCAGCAGGCAGCCGAGTCCCAGCCTGACCACACGAATGCGCCACGACGCAACCACGGCAACGGGCTGGCGCTTCATCGCTGCTCGACCAACACGTGAAACTTCCCTTCGACCGGGGCCATGCGCAGGCGCTCGCGCGCCATGGCCTCCACCCGCGCATGCGAGGACAGCGTGCCGCGCTCGAGCAGGAGCTGGCGCCATTCGATCTGGATTTCGTTCTCCGTGCGTCGCGCCTGCTCCAGCTGGCGGAACAGCTCCCGTGCGGTGTGCGCGGTGTAGATCACGCCAAAGGACGATCCAACCACGCACGCCAGCAGGACCGGGGCGATCCAGTGCCAGGGAGCACGCCGTGGAGGCTGTGCCGTGTGCTGCTCTTCGAGAGTCATCACGCGGCCCTCTCGTCGACCGCAACCCGCTCGGCCACGCGCAGCACGGCGCTGCGCGCGCGCGGGTTGCGCGCCACCTCTTGCTCGCTCGGGCGCATCGCCCTGCCAAGACGGCGCAGTTGCGGCACGCTCGGCGGTGGCATTCCGGGTTGCTCCCGATGACGGGATGCATCACGCATGAAACGCTTGACGATGCGATCCTCGAGCGAGTGGAAGCTGATCACCACCAGGCGGCCGCCGGGGCGCAGCGCCCGGGCGGCCTGTTCAAGTCCCGTGGCAAGCGCCTCCAGTTCGGCGTTGATGAAAATACGGATCGCCTGGAAGGCACGCGTCGCCGGATGCTTGTTCTTTTCCCAGGCGGGATTTGCCGCAGCCACGATCTGAGCCAACCGTGCCGTGGTGTGAATCGGCGCACTCATGCGCTCGCGAACGATCGCTGCAGCGATGCGCCGTGCGAAGCGCTCCTCACCATACTCACGCAGCACCCGTTCGATTTCCTCGGCGCGCGCACGGGCAATCCATTCGGCGGCACCGCATCCGCAGGTGGGATCCATGCGCATGTCGAGCGGACCATCATGCAGGAAGCTGAAGCCGCGCTGCGGATCGTCCAGCTGCGGTGAAGACACGCCAAGATCAAGAAGCACCCCATGCACCCCGGCGCACACGCCCCGCTGGTGCAGGATCCGTGTGAGTTCGGCAAACGATGCCTGTTCGAGCGCGAGGCGTGGCTCACTGGCGAGCAGGACTTGCGCCGCTGCCACGGCGTCAGGATCACGATCGAGGGCAAGCAGGCGACCGTCGGCGCCAAGACGGGCCAGGATCGTGCGCGCGTGGCCACCACGCCCGAAAGTCCCATCCACGTACTCGCCAGCAGGGTTCGTCACCAGAAAATCCACCGCTTCCTGCAGCATCACAGGTGTATGCATCGCAATCGCCTGTTGCCGGTAGTATCAAAGCGACAATCGCAACATCTCGTCGGGAACCACATCCCCGTCACGAGCCGCCTGCAGCCACGTGTCACGCTCGGCCAGCCACGTGTCCTCGTCCCACAACTCCATCTTGTTGCCCTGCCCGACCAGCACCGCCTTTTTGTCGAGCCCGGCGTAATCGCGCAATGCCGGCGGGATCAGCACCCGCCCGCTGCCGTCGCACTCCAGATCACTCGCGTAGCCGATCACCAGCCGCTGGAAGCGGCGCACCACGGGGTTCAGGGTCGGAAGCGCCTGGATTTCGTGTTCCAGATCCTCCCAGGTGGGCAAGGGGTACATCAGCAGGCAACGACTCTGAGTGTCGATGGTTGCCACGAGCTGTCCAGCGCACAGTGACTGCAGCCGATCCCGCTGGCGGGCCGGCATTGCCAGGCGCCCCTTCGGGTCGATGCAGAGATGGTGAACGCCTCGGAACATGCTCAAGTGCGATCCACTTTGTTATCGGGGACGTCCATGTTTTCCCACTTCATGCCACTTTGCTCCACTTGCTGACACTATATGGATGCGCAAAGGACGGTGTCAAGGAATTCGAGCCCCTGACATTCAAGGAAAATTATTTATGGATCAATGTGTTACGCCAGCTACGCGGGGCTGGCAAAGTGACAGGAACAGGTTTAGCGCGACATTACATGTCGTTGTGAAAACAACTTAAAGTAAACTCTCAACAACAAGAATATTTTATTATTGATGCCAAGAATAATTACGAGATCCGTAATAGTCAGACAAGGCAGAGTCAGCCTGTAAGCCGGGTTCTGTCATGGACAGTCATTCATCTGGGACACGCGTCACCGCGTGCCTCTAGCGACCTACCCGAACCCCGTGCGGGCCGCACGAACGGGTTCCTATTTGGTCTTGCTCCGGGTGGGGTTTGCCATCGCCACGCCTGTTGCCAGTCGTGCGGTGCGCTCTTACCGCACCATTTCACCCTTGCCTGTGGTCATCATCGGATGATGATCACATCGGCGGTATGCTTTCTGTTGCACTTTCCGTAGGCTCGCGCCCCCCAGGTGTTACCTGGCACCATGCCCTGTGGAGCCCGGACTTTCCTCCCGGGAAAGCACTGCGGGAACCGCCTGGGCTCCTTGCAGACACGTTTCTCGAGCGACTGTCCAGCCGACTCTGCGCGGCGGAGTATATCACTCTGATGACGGCACCGAACGCCGCGCCAGCGCAGCACGGTAGACTTCATTGCGTGGGCGCCCACTGATCCTCTGAGCACAGGCGACCGCCTCGCTGAGCGGCAGGTAGTCGAACAGCACCTCCAGCAGCGCATCCAGCTCCATCGCCTGCACAGCCGAGTCAGCTGCAATGCTGGCACCCTCGAGCAGCAGCACGATCTCGCCAAGCTGCTGCTCCGGGTCCGCGGCAACGCGCGCCAACACCTCGCCGACCGTGCCGCCAAGAAGCGTCTCGTGCACCTTGGTCAACTCGCGTGCCAGCATGCAGCGCCGCCCTGCGCCGATCACCTCCACGATCTCGGCCAGGGTCTCGAGAATGCGTCGCGGTGATTCGTAGAAGACCAGGGTACGTGCCTCCGCAGCGAGCTCGGCAAGGCGCGCACGACGTGACGCACTGCGTGCCGGCAAAAAGCCTTCAAAGACGAAACGGTCCGTAGGCAGGCCGGCAATACTCAGCGCCGCGATCGCCGCGCAGGGCCCCGGCACCGCCACCACCCGCAGGCCCGCTGCCAGCGCATCGCGCACCAGCCGATACCCGGGATCGGAGATCAGCGGTGTACCGGCATCCGACACCAACGCCACCGAGGCACCCTCATGCAGTCTGCGCAACAGGGTTGCCCCACGGGGCTCCTCGTTATGGTCGTGGTAGGCGAGCACCGGGCGCGAGATGCCGAGATGCGCCAGCAGCCGACGGCAGCGCCGTGTATCTTCCGCCGCGATCACATCGACGCTCCCCAACACCTCGATGGCACGCTGCGTGATGTCAGCGAAATTGCCGATCGGCGTCGCTACGACAAAAAGCACGGATACGGCTCCTCTGCGGTGAGTGTCACCACGACGGTTTGCGCTAGTATACCGGCATGAAATCACCGCTCCGCCACATCCCGTCGATACTGCTGGTGCTGTTCATCGCCGGCTGTGCAGAACAGCCAATCCACCCAGGCAAGGCCCCGGCTCCCGTACCAGACGACACTTCGCCTGCAATGGTGCGGCCGGCCATCGTCGATGAGGTCGAACGCCTGCTCGACATGGCGGAGCGCAGCCGTGATTCTGCAACAGCAAACACTGCACGCCTGGACGCTCTTGCCGAACTGCTGCAGCGTGGAGACGGACAGCAGGCGCGCGAGCTCCTCGACATCCTCGACCGGACCCGGCTCAGCCCACGCCAGCAGGTACGCCACGCACTTCTCGGTGCGCGGCTCGAACTTCAGGAGCAAAGACCGAACGAAGCGCTGGAGCGCCTGCAGGCGCTCCCGGCTGACGAAGGCCGCACTGAAGCCGCGTTGCAGATCGATCTTTCCCTGGTGCGTGCCGGGGCACTCGACGCACTGGGGCGCCACCTCGACAGTGCCCATGAACGCACGCTGATCCACCCCTGGCTTCGTGATGACAGCAGGCGTGAGGAGAATGCCACTGCACTCTTCGCGTCGCTGGCAGCAACCGACATGCCCACTCTGGAGCGGGCCATTGCCGACGCGACACGCGAGGACTGGCGTGGCTGGCTCGAGCTCGCCGTGGTGGTACGGGACATCCGCCCTGGGCCGCGCGCGCAGCTCGCCGCGCTGGCACGCTGGGAACAGCGCTACGCAACACTCGCGCCGCTGCGCTCGGCCACCGACATGCTGCCAACGGTACGCGGACGCATCCGTCAACCGGCACGGGTGGCGCTGCTGCTGCCGCTGAGTGGGGATGCGGCAGCAGCCGGGCTGGCCGTGCTGCATGGCTACCTCGTCGAGTATCTGCAGCAGCTGAACACCGGTGAGGCGCCTCCGTCGTTTGCCGTGGTGGACAGTGCAGCAGCGCCCGGGGGGTTCGCCGCGGCCTATGCTGCCACGGTTGCCGATGGTGCCGAATTCGTGATCGGCCCCCTGCTGAAGGAGGACCTGGGTGCCTTCGGCCCGGCGCAGCCCGCAAGTGTGCCGACCCTGGCACTGAACTTCTCCGACACACCGCCACCGCCGGACGGGCATCTGTACGCCTTCGGCCTCGACGCCTCCGACGAAGCCGAGCAGCTCGCCCGCGCTGCTCAGGTACGCGGTTTTCGCCATGTCGTGGTACTGAGTGACGGCTCGCCACTCTCGCAGCGCCAGGTGCAGCGCTTTCGGGAACACTGGCGCACCTCGTCTCCTGCAGGCGGTGACATCATCGATACACTGACACTGGGAGATCTCAACGTGTTCCGGCGCGAGCTGGAGCAGATGTTGTTGATCCAGGGCAACCAGCAGCGTGTCTCCGCACTGACGCAGCTGCTCGGGCGCGGGCTGGTGACCGAAACGCGGCGGCGCCAGGATCTGGACCTGTTCGCCATGTTCGCCAACCCGACCGCTGCACGCTCACTGCGCCCCCTGGTGTCCTTTCTCTATGCCGGCGATCTACCCGTGTGGGCAACGAGCCAAAGTCATTCAGCCCAGTCCGAGCAACGCCGCGACCGCGACCTCGAGGCCGTGCGCTTTCTCGACGCACCGTGGTTCGCGCCACCCGAGCAGCGCTTGCGCGAAGCGCTCGGCGAGGACGCCACACCTGGCGCAACGCAGCGATTCGCTGCACTGGGAGTCGACGCCTGCAGACTCCAGTCACGGACCGACCTTCTGGAGTGGGTGAACACGCTGGGGCTGAGTGGCGCGACCGGTGAGCTGGTGCTTGATGACCGACACCGGCTCCACCGACGCCTGTCCTGGTACACATTCAAGGGCGGAGTCGCAGTGGCCGAGGACTCGCGAGTGGCGCTTGTGCCCCCCGATCACACCAAAAGCCCATCCACGGAGGGAGAGGCACCATGGAGCATGGACGAGGCTTCCAAAACCGTTCCGCAACCCTAGGCCGTGCCGCCGAAGACCAGGCGCTGGAGGAACTGAGTGCCGCAGGCCTGCAGTTCCTGGCACGCAACTTCCGCTGCCGCCTCGGTGAGATCGATCTCGTGATGCGCGAAGGCAACACACTGGTGTTCGTCGAGGTTCGCGCCCGCAGCGCAGCCGGCTTCGGCAGTGCTGTCGAGACCATCACTGCAGCAAAGCAGCGCCGTCTGCGCGCCAGCGCCGGCGTGTTTCTCGCCTGCCACCCGACACTGCGGCAGATGCCGGCACGATTCGACCTTTTTGCCGTGGACGGTGCACACGCGGCGACACAACGCGTGCGCTGGATCCGCGGTATCCTCGACTGAGCTTCAGAGGACCCGCATGGACCCACTCGACACTCCTTTGCAATCCGTCTTCACCGCCCATGTGGATGCTGTCTACCGCACGCTGGACACGCTCTACAGTGAAGTGACACGTGCCGTCGAACTGCTATCCAGCAGCCTGCTCGCCGGGCGCCGCATCCTTGTCTGTGGCATCGGTCTCGGTACGACCCTGGCGCAGGGGTTTGCCGCTGTGATGCTGAACCGCACCCGCATGGATCGACCCGCACTTCCGGTGATCCTCATCGGCACGGAGGCAGCCGCAAACGGAGCAATTGCCGAGAGTTATGGCATCGGTGAGGTGTTCTCGCGCCAGGTGCGCGCCCTGGGCGAGGCGGGCGATGTACTGCTGCTGATCCATGCATCCGGCAACGTCGCCACACTCGGACCTGCAATCAACGCGGCGCACGCGCGCGAGATGCACCTCATCGTACTGTCGGCAGATCGTGGCGATCCGGCGTCGATGATGCTCGCACGTGCCGACATCGAGCTGCCGGTTCCGGTACAGGATCCCTTGCGTGCATTCGAGTGTCAGCAACTGCTGCTCGATGCCATGGCGGAATTGCTCGAGATCCAGCTGTTCGGTGCCGACTGACCCTACTTCACCACACGCAGGGAAGGCCTGCCGGGGCGGGCCCCATCACCACCTGCCGGCGGTTCGGGAGCAGCCGATGGTTCGGAGTCGAAGACCATTCCCTGGCCATTTTCTCGCGCGTAGATACCCAGCACGGCCAGGACCGGCACGCGAACATCGACTGCCACCCCACCGAAGCGTCCGCGAAAGCCAATCTCGTCATTGCCCATGGTGATGCCACCGACCGCAGCGGGCGAGATGTTCAGCACGATCTGACCATCCTTTACATACTGCTGTGGCACCTCGACTCCACTGGCCGTCGCATCGACCAGCAGGTATGGCGTACAACCGTTGTCGACGATCCACTCGTGCAGCGCACGCACCAGGTAGGGCCGGCTCGATTTCATTCGATTGGGCACGGGCCGCAGGTGCGGCCCGTTCTCTCAGTGGATGTCCTTCCAGTATTCACGGTTGAGCAGATAGGCGAACACGCCGAAGAGCACCACGAACAACAGCACATAGACACCCAGACGCTTGCGTTCAGGCGCCATCGGTTCGGCAATGTAGGCAAGGAAGTTGGTCATGTCCGCTGCCACTTTATCGAACTCCGCTCCCGTCATGCGTCCGGCCTTGCCGATGGCAAGCGTGGCGCACGGATTCTCGCCGGCGGCAACACACTCGGGCAGGCCCTGGAGCTCGGCCAGCACGTGCGGCATCGCGACATCGGCAAACACCCGATTGTTCACACCCCAGGGGCGCGCAGGCGAGTCATCACGATAGAAATTGCGCAGGTATGTGTACACCCACTCCGGCGAGCGCGCACGCGACACCAGCGTGAGATCCGGCGGCGCAGCACCGAACCACTTCTTGGCCAGCGGCACCGGCATGGCGTTCTTCATCAGCTCTCCGATCTTCGCATCATCGAAGATCAGATACTTTTCTGCCAGTTCGACAGGAATGCCCAGATCGACTGCCGTGCGCTCGTAACGGGCGTACTTCAACGAGTGGCAGCCCATGCAGTAGCTCAGGTAGTACTTGGCACCGCGCTGCAGCGAGGCCTTGTCATCGAAATCGACCGTGACCGGATCGCAGTCGATCGTGCCGCACGCACGCTCGGACTCCGCGCCCACCGCCTTCAGCGGCAGGAACGCCAGCAGCCCGATCAGCACCAGTACCCCAAGCGACGCCACTGCCCCCATGCCACCATTCATCGTGACACGTTCCGGCTCGGGCTTCGTTTTCTCCATGCGGGTATAGAACGGCATCAGCAGGAAGAAGGCGAAGTAGAGCACGGTGCAGATCTGCGCCAGCCCGGTGCGTGCCGGCGTCGGCGGCTTCACGCCAAGCACGCCAAGGATGATGAACGATGCGGCAAAGATCACGATTGCCACGCGGCTCAGCATGCCCTTGTAGCGGATCGACTTGACCGGGCTGCGATCGAGCCACGGCAGCACGAACATGATTGCGATCGCCGCAGCCATCACCACGAAACCGCCGAACTTGTTCGGTACTGCACGCAGCATCGAGTAGAACGGCGTGTAGTACCACACCGGCGCGATGTGCGCTGGCGTCTTCAGCGAATCCGCCTGCTCGAAGTTCGCGTGCTCGAGGAAGTAGCCTCCCATCTCGGGAATGAAGAACAGGATGGTGCAGAACACGAACAGGAACACGGCGATTCCGATCAGGTCATGCACCGTGTAGTAGGGATGGAAGGCCACACCATCGAGCGGCACGCCGTTGGCATCCTTGTGCTTCTTGATCTCGATGCCATCCGGGTTGTTCGAACCGACCTCATGCAGCGCCAGGATGTGCAGCAGCACCAGCGCGAGCAGGATGATCGGCACGGCAACGACATGCAGCGCAAAGAAGCGGTTCAGCGTGATGCCGGAGATCAGGTAGTCACCGCGGATCCACTGCACGATATCGCCCCCGACCCAGGGAATCGCGCCGAACAGCGAGATGATCACCTGCGCGCCCCAGTAGGACATCTGGCCCCACGGCAGTACATAGCCAAGAAAACCCTCGGCCATCAGCGCCAGGTAGATCGCCATGCCGAAGATCCATACCAGCTCGCGAGGCTTGCGATACGAGCCATAGAGCAGTCCACGGAACATGTGCAGATAGACGACGGCGAAGAACGCCGAGGCACCCGTCGAGTGCATGTAGCGAATCAGCCAGCCGTATTCCACATCACGCATGATGTACTCGACCGAGGCAAAGGCGCCTTCGGCGGTCGGCTCATAGCTCATCGTCAGCCAGATGCCGGTAAGGAGCTGGTTGACCAGCACCAACAGCGACAGCACGCCGAAGAAGAACCAGACGTTGAAGTTCTTGGGCGCGTAGTACTTGCCCATGTGGGTATCCCACGCGCGCACGATCGGCAGACGCGCATCGACCCAATCCCGCAGACCAATCAGCCAGTTCATTATGCGGTCTCCTGATCAACGCCGATTACCAGAACCTTGTCACCCTCGTAGCTGTAGGGTGGCACCGTGAGGTTGGTCGGAGCCGGCACGCCCTTGAAGACACGCCCTGAAATATCGAACTTGGAGCCGTGGCAGGGACAGAAGAATCCGCCGAGCCAGTTGGCGCCGCCGAGATCGGCAGCACCGACATCGGGGCGGTACTTCGGTGCGCAGCCAAGGTGGGTGCACAGGCCGAGCAGGACCAGGTATTCGGGCTTGATCGAGCGCTGCACCGGGTCGACATATGTCGGCTGAATCGACTCCTTCGACTCGGGGTCACGCAGCTCGTTGATCACCACGGGATTCGTGAGCGTCTGCAGCGCCTCCTCGGTACGGCGAACCACATAGATCGGCATGCCACGCCATTCGACGACGATCATCTGCCCCGGCTCGAGCTTGCTGATGTCCGCCTTCACCGGTGCACCGGCTGCCCGCGCCTTCGCACTGGGGTTCCAGGACGCCACGAACGGCACGGCAACGCCGACGACACCGGCCGCACCCACCACCGAGGTGGCGGCGGTCAGGAACTGCCGTCGCCTCTTGTTAATGCCTTGATTGTTCACGAGGGGAAGTCTCCGATCCTGAATGGATGCAACACCGTGTATCCCGGTTGATTTTGCGGTGGGAATGCTAAAGAAAAACCCTGCTGGATACAAGAAATGACGCACTCTCGACCACTGTGCGACATCGGCTCGAACGCATACTGTGGACAGCAAAACGCCCGGGCCACTGCTGGACCGGGCGTTTTCGTCCTGCGCAATTCCCGTCCTGCAGACGGGCCTGCGATCAACGCTTCGAGTATTGCGGGCGCTTGCGCGCCTTGCGCAGCCCGACCTTCTTGCGCTCGACCTCGCGTGCATCGCGGGTCACGTAGCCCTGCTGGCGCAGGGTCGGCTTCAGTGTCTCATCGTATTCGATCAGTGCCCGCGTGATGCCATGGCGGATCGCGCCAGCCTGACCGAAGCTGCCACCACCGGCAACCGAGACCTGAACATCGAACTTCTCACCAAACCCCAGGAGCTCCAGGGGCTGGCGCACGATCATGCGTGCGACTTCACGGCCGAAGTACTGTTCCAGCGGACGATCATTGACCGAGATGCTGCCGCGTCCCTGACGCAGGAACACCCGGGCAGTGGCTGTCTTGCGTCGTCCCGTTCCGTAATATTGCGTGGCTGCCATATGCGTGTCCCAGTCAGAGCCCCAGTACTTGCGGTTGCTGTGCGGCATGCGGATGTTCGCTGCCGGCATAAACCTTGAGTTTGCGTGCCATTGCACGGCCGAGCGGATTCTTCGGCAGCATGCCGCGTACCGCGAGTTCCAGCACCCGTTCCGGTGCCTTTTCGATCAGCTTCTCGAAGCTGATCGACCTCAACCCACCGGGATGACCCGTATGGTGGTGGTAGATCTTCCCTTTTGCCTTGTCACCGGTCACACGTACCTTCTCGGCGTTGACCACGACGATGTAGTCCCCCGTATCCGTGTGTGGCGTGAACTCGGGCTTGTGCTTGCCACGCAGCCGCAAGGCGATCTCCGTGGCGATGCGCCCCAGCGTCTTGCCACTGGCATCGACGAGGTACCATGACTGCTCGACGCTGCCGGGCTTGGCGGAAAATGTCTTCATCTGCAAACCTCGACGGGAAGGGTGCCCGGAAAAGGGGCGAATCTTACACCAGGGGCTTTTGCGACCACAAGTTCGATGGTGGGAATTTTCACGTCAGGTGCGGGCGCGCCAGGTACTCATAGGACTGCATCTCGATCAGCCGACTCGCGGTTCGCTGGAACTCGAAACCGAGCCGCCCTCCGGCATACAGCCCCTCGAGCGGCGCCGCAGCCGCCAGCACGAGCTTCACGCCGCGATCGTAGAACTCGTCGACGAGATTGATGAAGCGCCGCGCCTGGTCATCCTTGCCTGCGGTGAACACCGGCACACCGCCGATCAGCACCGTGCGGAACTCGCGCGCCAGCTCGATGTAGTCGTTCTGGCTGCGCGGCCCATCGCACAGCTCCGCGAAGTCGAACCAGGCCACGTCGCCTGAACAACGGCGCGCACGTATCGGACGCCCGGCAATGCTGAGTATGCGCTCCGTTCCCGGTACATCCGGCGCCAGGCTGGAGAAGCACTGCCTCAGGCTCGCCTCGGCAGCCTGATCGAGCGGGCTGTGATAGAGCCTCGCGCGCTCGAGAACACGCAAGCGGTGGTCGATGCCACCATCGACATTGAGCACGCGCGCATGGCGCTTGATCATCTCGATCGCGGGCAGGAAACGCGAGCGCTGCAGTCCATCGCGGTAGAGCTCATCAGGCGCCACATTGGAGGTGGCGACCAGAGTCACGCCACGTGCGAACAACTCCTCGAACAGTCCGGCAAGCAGCATCGCATCGGTGATGTCGGAAACGTAGAACTCATCGAGACACAACAGCCGTGCCTCGCGCGCGATTCGGGCACCGACCAGACGCAGCGGGTCCTTGCGGCCCGCACACTCGCGCAATTCGAGATGAACGCGCTGCATGAGACGATGAAAGTGCGTGCGCAGCCGCTCCCGGAACGGGATGCTGTCGAAGAACAGATCCATCAGGTGGGTCTTTCCCCGCCCCACTCCACCCCACAGGTAGAGACCGGTCACCGGTTCACTGCTGCCACGGCCCAGTCGTGCAGCCACGCGGCGCATCAGGCCCTGCTCGCGCGCACGGGCTGCGAGCAGATCGTCATAGACGCGCTGCAGTTCGATTGCGGCTCGCTCCTGCGCGGGATCATGCACGAACCCCGATCGCTGCAGCTCGGCTCGATAACGCTCGAGCGGTCCCATATCCCTCCGTTGTGCCACGCTGGCCAGCCTCGAGGCGGTGGGCAATTTATCGGCACACCTGCACGATCGCAACCCGCACGCGCCTACCTCCCCCCCGGCGTAGCCGTTATACTCGGGCGCATCATCAACACCGCCGAATCAGGAGCACGCAGTTGTACAGTTCCGTCACCTTCTGGCTCATTGCCCTGGCCTGCCTGTTGGTCGGCGCCCTCGCTGGCTGGCTGCTGAGGCGTGCCTTCGATCCTTCAGAGCAACAGCAGCGTGACCTGGAGCGTCGCCTGCACGAGAGCGAGATGGCACTGCACGACTATCGCAACCGGGTGACCGAGCACTTCCGCGGCACGGCCGATCGGGTCAATCGCCTCACTGAAGACTACCGCCAGCTGCACCAGCACCTCTCCGGGGGGGCCATCGATCTGTGCGATGTCACTGGTCCAGGCAGCGCGCCACTGCTGACCAGCCTGGGCGGTGCACCACTCACGAACACGGCGACCGGCGATGAAGCCGCCATCGTGAACCCGCCTCTCGACTACGCACCGCGCAGCTCGCCCGATGCGCCAGGAATACTCAACGAGGGATACGGACTGGATCGGGCAAATGAGGCATGAACGCCATCGGCGCGATGCGTGTGCGGCAAGGCGGAACGTGCCGTGCTGATGAAGCGCCTGCAGGGCATGGGCTGGCCGGTTGCCACCGGCCTGATGGCGGCGCTGCTGATCATGCAGACGCTGCACTATCGTGAGCCCGCCCACCACACTTCGCCAACCTCCTACGCCGACGCGGTACGACGCGCCACGCCAGCGGTCGTCAACATCTATACCCGCACGATCATAACCGAGCGCCGCCGGGTGCCGGTTCCCCAGGGCTGGCTGCTGTTCGAACAGTCCCGCTCGGGGCAAAGCCTCGGCTCGGGCGTGATCATGACCGCCGACGGCTACATCCTGACCAACAACCACGTCATCAGCGGTGCAAGCGAGATTCGCGTACAGCTCGCCGACGGCCGCGAGGCGATCGCACGGCTCATCGGCAGCGACCCGGACACCGACCTTGCAGTCCTTGGCATCGACCTGCCCGACCTGCAGCCAATTGCCGTCGGCAATGTCGGCGCTGCAGAGGTCGGCGACGTGGTGCTCGCGATCGGCAACCCCTATGGCGTCGGGCAGAGCGTCTCGCAGGGCATCATCAGCGCCACAGGGGGACACAACCTGCGCCCCGACATCTACGACAACTACATCCAGACCGACGCAGCGATCAACCCGGGCAACTCGGGTGGCGCACTGCTGGATACGCACGGCAACCTGCTCGGCATCAACACCATGATCATCTCGCGTGGCGGCGGATCACAGGGGGTGGGATTTGCCATTCCCGCCGACTACGCGATCAAGGCGCTGCGCGACATCGTCGAGCACGGCAGTGTGGAGCGTGGCTGGCTTGGCATCGAAGTGCAGCCGCTGCCGGTGCGCATCGATGCCGCGCGGGAAACATTCACCGGAATGGTCGTAAGTGATGTCGAACCCGGCAGCCCCGCCCAGGCAGCCGGAGTGCGCCCCGGGGACATACTGCTCACACTGAACGGCACACCGACCAACGAGGGCCGCAATACCATGAACCGCCTGCTGCGGATGGCTCCGGGCGACCCCTTCACGCTGGGGGTATGGCGCGACGGCGGCGCGAAGGAGCTCCGCGGCAAGCTCGGGCAGGCGCCGGCACACTAGCCAGCCCACGTCCCACTCGCCGCGCCCGGGTCCACTTGTCATTCCAACGCCCACCGGTCGTCCCGGTGTCTTACCCTTCGTTCCTGCAGCCCATCCAGCATTCCTGCACTCCACTCGCCATTCCCGTGCCCGATCCGTCATTCCCGCGCCCGATCCGTCATTCCCGCGCCCGATCCGTCATTCCCGCGAAAGCGGGAATCCATTCCTTCAACGAATCCTCCCCATATCATCTTCCGGCACTGGCGTTCATGACCTTGCGCACGAGCTGGCGGCGCGTATTTTCGAGCGTATCAATGCGATTCTGGCCGAATGCGGGTCGATGCTCGGAACAGGTACAGTGGTCGATGCAACGCTCATTGCACCGTCTTCGACGAAGAACAGCGGTGGCCAACGCGATCCCGAGATGCATCAGACGAAGAAAGGCAAGCAATGGTTTTCGAGATGAAGGCGCACATCGACGTGGACGTCGACTCGGGGCTGGTACACACCCTGACGGGTACGGCGGCCAACGCGCACGACGTGACGCAGGCTCACGAACTGCTGCATGGCGAAGAAACGGATGTCTTTGCCAACTCGGACTACCGCGGTGTGCACAAGCGAGAAGAGGTCAAGGCCCGTCATCCGAACGTCGGCTGGCACGTGGCGATGATGCAGGGCAGGGGCAGGCGCCGGACGCCGGACAGGAGCCGGAAGCACGGCAGGCTGCTCGATGAGATCGAGCACACGAAGGCACGCATCCGGGCGACGGTCGAGCATCCGTTTCGGGTGCTCAAGCGTCGGTTCGGTTTCACGAAGGTGCGCTATCGGGGGCTGGCGAAGAGCACGGCGCAACTGCAGGTGCTCTTCGCATTGGGCAATCTGTGGATGGCGCAGGGTCATGCTCGACCAGCACTTCGGCTGCGAACCGGTTCAGTGTGCGGCTTTCTATAGGACAGCTGGAGTCTTTATCGTGCTCGCCAATCCAACGCGACAGCATTGGTCACAGCTGACGACCGGCGACGGGATACACGTCGGGAGGCGCCAGGTCGCTGGCCCACTCCTCGACGCTGCGACCTCTCATGGCAATCCTTCTCCTGCCTCGAGTCGCGCTGCAGCCGACAGCGCATGCGCGTGCAGCGATTCTGCGTGGGCGATCGTGCGGGCAAGCTCGCCGAGGTGGCGTGCACCGCTCGCCGAGGCGCCGATCAGTGAGCTGCGTTTCTGGAAGTCGTGCACGCCAAGCGGTGAAGCAAAGCGTGCGCTGCCCGTAGTCGGCAATACGTGGCTCGGACCTGCGCAGTAGTCGCCGAGCGCTTCCGAGGTGAAGCGCCCGAGAAAGATTGCGCCTGCATGGCGAATCGCACCCAGTAATGCCTGCGGATCGGCCACCGACAGCTCGAGGTGCTCGGGCGCGATGCGGTTGCTCACCTGCGCCGCATGCGCGAGGTCACGCACGCGGATCAGTGCGCCGCGCTTCGTCAGCGAGGCGTCGATGATCGCCGCGCGCTGCATCGAGGGCAGCAGCCGCTCGATCGCCTGCGCAACGCGCGCGAGAAACGCCTCGTCCGGACTGATGAGGATCGACTGGGCGTCCTCGTCGTGTTCGGCCTGTGCAAACAGATCGAGGGCGATCCACTCGGCGTCGGTTTCGCCATCGCAGATGATCACGACCTCGGAAGGCCCGGCGATCATGTCGATGCCGACCTCGCCGAAGAGCTGGCGCTTCGCCTCGGCGACATAGACGTTGCCCGGCCCGACGATCTTGTCGACGCGGGGGATCGTCGCGGTTCCCAGGGCAAGTGCTGCGACCGCCTGAGCGCCACCGACCGTGAACACACGATCCACTCCGGCAACGGCGGCTGCAGCAAGCACAGCATCGCTCAGCTCGCCACGCGGTGCCGGAACGACCATCACGATCTCGTCGACCCCGGCAACACGTGCCGGAATCGCGTTCATCAGCACGGTCGAGGGGTAGCTCGCCTTGCCTCCAGGCACATAGATACCAACCCGCTCGAGTGCCGTGATGCGCTGTCCGAGCAGATTTCCATCAGCATCGTGATACTGCCACGAGTCCTGCAATTGGCGGCGGTGATAGTCCGCGATCCGCTCGGCGGCCTGATTCAGCGCATCGCGCAGCTCTGCGGGTATGCGCTGCAGCGCAGCCACACAGTCTCCCATGTCGACGCACAACTGCGCGGCGCTGCCGAGCGCAAGCGAATCGAAGCGGTTGCTGTATTCGAGCAACGCATCGTCCCCGCGCGTACGCACTGCAGCAACGATAGCGGCAACGCGCGCTGCAAGTTCCGGATCACGCGACGTTGCGACCTCGAGCAGTCCGGCCAGCGCTGCGTCGAAGCCGGCAGTCGTGGCGTCAAGCCGGCGGATCATTGCCGCACTCCTGCAGCCTCTGCGTCACGCCGCGCAACTGCAGCCGCCACGCCCTCGACCAGCTCTCCGAGCTGTTGCGGGCGCAGCTTCATCGCGGCCTTGTTCACGACCAGCCGCGAGCTGACCTCGGCAATCGTCTCCAGCGGCTCCAGGCCGTTCGCCCGCAGCGTATTGCCGGTGTCGACGATGTCGACGATACGCTCGGCCAGGCCGAGCACCGGTGCGAGTTCCATCCCGCCGTAGAGCTTGATGATGTCGGTCTGCACGCCCTGTGCGGAATAGAAACGGCGTGCGACATTGACGAACTTGGTCGCAACCCGCACACGCGTGCCAAGCGCCGCGCAGCCCACCATCCCCGCAGTCATCAGCCGGCAGCGAGCGATGCCGAGATCGAGCGGCTCGTAGAGTCCGTCACTGCCCGACTCGAGCAACACGTCGCGCCCGACCACGCCGGCATCGGCAGCACCGTGGCGCACGTAGACCGTGACATCCGAGCCGCGCAACACCAGCAGACGCACGTCGGCGCGGTTCGTGCCGATCACCAGCTTGCGGCTCGAACCCGGGTCCTCCTCGGGAACGATCCCTGCCGCCGCAAGCAGCGGCAGGCATTCCTTCAGGATGCGTCCACGGGTCAGCGCGAGCGTCAACGGCCGCGAAGCACTCATGACGTCACCCGTCGGATCCGTGCACCCAGCATCTGCAGTTTCTCCTCGATGCATTCGTAGCCACGATCGATATGGTAGATGCGATCGATGGTCGTCTCGCCACGCGCAACGAGCCCGGCGATGACCAGACTTGCCGATGCGCGCAGATCCGAGGCCATCACCGGCGCGCCACGCAGTTCCTCGACACCCTCCACGATCGCCGTATGGCCCTCGACCGTGATGCGTGCCCCCATGCGGTTCATCTCATGTACCTGGATCAGGCGGTTCTCGAATATCGTCTCGATCATCGTCGAGGTACCCTCGGCAATGGCGTTCATTGCCGTGAACTGCGCCTGCATATCGGTCGGGAAGCCCGGATAGGGTGCGGTGCGGATGCTGACCGCGCGCGGGCGCCGGCCCTGCATGTCGAGCGAAATCCAGTCCTCGCCCTGCTCGATCCGCGCGCCAGCCTCGGTGAGCTTCACCAGCACTGCCTCGAGGATGTCGGCCCGCGTGCCGCGCAGCTTCACGCACCCGCGTGTCGCCGCCGCCGCAACAAGAAAGGTTCCGGTCTCGATGCGATCCGGCATGACCGCGTACTCGCAACCGTGCAGCCGCTCCACGCCCTCGATCAGCAGCGTATCGCTGCCCACCCCTTCGATGCGTGCACCCATGCGCTGCAGGCAGCGCGCCAGGTCGATGATCTCCGGCTCGCGCGCCGCGTTCTCGAGCACGGTGCGCCCTTCGGCCAGCGTTGCCGCCATCAGCAGGTTTTCCGTGCCGCCGACCGTGATCTTGTCGAACACGATGTGCGCAGCGCGCAGACGCCCGTCGACGTGCGCGTTGATGTAGCCACCGTCGATGTCGATCTCCGCACCCATCGCCTGCAGCCCGCGCAGGTGCAGATCGATCGGTCGGCTGCCGATCGCGCAGCCCCCCGGGAACGCGACCTGTGCCCGACCAAA
>CAZSYV010000011.1:0-6200 GCA_964610955.1 uncultured Klebsiella sp.
GGCACACCGAACTCGAAGTACACGTACGGCGTATCGACGTTGGTCAGGCTCTGCAACGAGATGCCGTAGAGTCCGGTCTGGCCTGCCGGGACGACACGCGGACCACCCAGGCCGATCGTGACATCGACCGGCAGCGCGCGCTCGACCAGGAAACGGTACGGCAGCGTCGCCTCGGCACCGTCGGGATTCAGAACGCTGAGGTCATAGAGCCCCTTCTCTCGCCCACGCAGGTCGAAGGTGGCGATGATCCGCGTCGCATCGATCACCTCGTAGCGCACAGGCTGGATTTCCTCGATCCCCGGGCGCACCAGCTTCAGCAGCGCCTCCTCGTGGAAGCGCGCGCCCCGCACCTCGACCGTGACCCAACGGCTGTCGCCGCCCTGGTCCACCTTCACGTCGGTGACCTGGAAGGGCAGCGACTCGGCCTTCACCTCGACCAGCGGCTGATCGGGACCGGAGAATTCGCGTACCAGTACGTAGTAGGTGCCAGCCTGCGTACCCGGTACCAGCGCCTGCTGGTTGGCCTGCAGTGGCGTCTCGAAGGCCGCATCGTAGTTCGAGCCGTCCGGCAGTGCGTTGTAACGCACGAAGACCTCGTTTGCGGCAGAGCCCTGGTCCGACTTCACGCTGACGCGCAGCGTCTCGCCGGCGCCGATCGTGACCTTGAACAGGCGTGCCTGGCCAGCCCGAAGTGCCGTGGCCGACGCCACACCGAGCATCAGCTCGGGTACGTCGATTTCCATCGGATCGGCAGAGCTGCGGTCGTTGTTGTCCTCGTCCGCCGCCTCATGGACCTCGTCGAAGATGTCCGAGCGCACGATGATCCGGTACTGGCCATCGAGCATCGGCGGAATCAGCACATCCGTCAGCTCGGCCTCGTAGCTTGCACCGGCTGCGAGCCCACCCGTATGCGTGACCCGCCCGAGCAGGCGATCCGACAGATCCCAGTTGCCATCGGCCGAGAGATAGACCGCGTCGCTCCAGACGCCCTGCGCAGGGTTGTCACCACGGTTGCTGACCGTCCAGCCGAGCGTGATTGCACCGTTGACGGTGCCACGCGGCGGCATCGCGATCGCATCGACCACCAGGCCTGCCGGCGGTGGCAGCTCGATCAGCAGAGGCTGCACCGAGGCGCGTGCGTTGTTTCTCTCGCCTCCCGCCTCGAACACCGCACCGTTGGCGCTGCCCCCCGTGACCACATCGGTCAGCACGAACACGTAATAGTCGCCGTACACGCCGGGCGGCAGGCGCAGTGGCCCGACCTGCTGGTCGTAGCCCTCGCCGGCAGCGAGGCCGCCCGTATGCACGATCTGGCCGAGGTAACGGTCGGCGTTGACGTCGAGGAACTCGTCGGCCGACAGGTAGATGCGGTCGATCCAGCGGTTCTGCAGCACCGGCGTATCACCCGCACCGCGGTTCTCGACCCGGTACGAGAACTCGAGGGACTGCCCGGCAAGCACCCGCTCGGGGATATCGATATCGACCACACGCAGATCCGGCGCGGGGCGCAGGTCGACGTGCAATGCGGCCGGCGTGATGTTGTTGCCCTCGCCACGGTACTCCTTGACCGTGTCGCCCCCCACGCGCAGCGGTGGCACCTTCGAGATGTCGGTGACGCTGCCGTCGACCAGCATGCCGGACACATCGGCATCGGTGTACACCAGTACGTAGTAGTCACCGTCGATGCCTTCGGGCAGCGTGAAGTTCAGCGTGCGGTCGTAGCTCGCCCCGGCATCGAGGTAGCCCTCGCGCTCGAACTGGCCGATCAGCAGGTCGGCGGAATCCAGCGCTGCATCCTTCGACAGGAACACCCGGTCGTTCCAGCGCCATTCACGCGTCTGCCGCGTGCCCTGGTTGCTGACCGTGAAGCTCGCCGTGACCGTGCCGCCCGAGTCCGTCGTCTGCGGTTCGAGCACCAGGTCGGAGATCACCAGGTCCGCTTCGCGGTAGATGATCTCGGTCACCGTGGCACCCGTGTTGTTCGCAAGCCCGACCGGCTCCCACGCGGTAGCCATGTAGTTTCCGAAGGAATACTCGTTGCGACCCCGCTCGTCCTCCGCATTGGGCAGCATGCTGATCGGGCCCACGTCGGTGAACACGTAGACGAAGAACGGCCCCTCCACACCGGCAGGCAGGGTGAACTCGGCGCCTGCCGTATAGCTCTCATCGGCACCCAGCGGGGTGGAATTGTCATGTACGACCGCGCCGAGAAGCTGCGAACGCGAGCGATCGAAGGTCGGGTAGGCGGAAATCCACACGGAATCCAGCCAGTAGCGCGTGCCGGCCCAGACGGCAGCCCCCTGGTTCTCGACCGTCCAGGAGATCTCGGCCTTCTCGCCCGAGAAGTTCGGTGACGGTGCAATCACCTCGACCACGCGCAGGTCTGCCGGTGCGGTCGCCACATTTGTGGTGGTGGCACGCGAGTTGTTGTTCTCGATCGTCTCTGCCAGCGTCGGCGTGTAGGCCGTGTCGGTGGCAACGATGACGTACCTGCCGTTCACGGCGGGCGACAGATCGAAACTCTTCTGCACCGTGTAGCGGCCGAGCGAGTCCAGCTCCTGCGGACGCTCGAAGCTGCCGAGTGTCCACACCCTGGCCCCCGACATGGTGATATCTGGCATGTCGGATACGTAGACGGTGTCGATCCATGAGCCGCGCGCTGCACCCTCGGCACGGTTCTCGACCGTCCAGCTCACGGTGAACGGAGCCTCTGCAGAGCCACTCGCATCGGCCTGCACGTCGATGACCTGCAGGTCCGGCTTCAGGATCACCGGACCGATGATGTCGATGCGTCGTGCCTTGTAGTTGTTGTTGTCGAGCTCGTTCGGGTCGTCCGGGTTGATCCAGCTGGCGAAGGTGTCCTCGAGCACCGCGTCGTAGGCATCCGACCACGGCGTGATGTAGTAGACTCCCGAGGCAATCTGCTGCGGCACGCGTACCTTCGTGACAACCTCGTAGGACTCGCCGACCGCGAGCGCTCCCTCGTGCTGGAAGGTCCCCAGCAGGATGCCACCGTTGCCGCCCGCGTTCGGTCGCGTCCGGTCGCGCGCCAGCCAGATCGTGTCGCTCCACCTGTCGGTGCTGGTGGTGTTCGAACCGCGGTTCGTCACCGTGTAGCGCACCTCGATCTCGGAGCCATAGACCGCCTGCGATGGGACGACCACATCGCTGGTGACCAGATCGGATGGCGGGAACGGATCGATGTAGATCGCCTGCGCCAGCGTGTTGTTGCCATCGTTCGGGAACTCGTCGATGGCGTTGCCCGCATCCGCACGCACGATGATGAAGCCGTTGCCACGGAACCGGATCGGAATCTGCAGCGCCTCGGTCAGCGTGCGGTAGCTCTCGTCGGTATCGAGCGCCGAGCCGTTGGTGATGCTGCCGATCAGCAGATCACCACTATCGAGCCTCGAATCGAGCGACAGGTAGACGTTGTCCCTCCACTGCCCGGTGGCCGCCACCGCGCCGCGGTTCACGACGTCGAAGGAGACCTGGATCGTCGCACCGGCTGCGGCGCTCGGCGGTACGGTGATCGATTCGATCTGCAGATCGGCGCGCGGATTGGCCGACAGCGTCATCGCCTGATCGTCGACCAGTGTATTGTTTGCAGATGCGTCGCCGTACTCGTAGAGCGCACGGTTGGCGTTGGTGGTGACCTCGACACGCCAGACTCCCGAGAGCATCGGCACCGTGAAGCGTTCGGTGCGCGTGTACGACAGCCCCGCACCCAGGCCGTTCGCATAGCTGAACGTGCCCAGCGTGATCGGCGCTGCCGTGGAGTCGCCAAGCTTGCGCAGCACCACCCGGTCGGTCCATGTGTCGCCTGCTGCTGCGTCGCCCTGGTTCGCCACCGTCCAGGTGATCTCGACCGGGCGACCCTCGAAGCCTTCCTCGGGCGCCACGATGTTGCTGACCACCAGGTCCGGGCTCGGCGACAGTGCGATGCTGGTGGCCCCGGCAAAGGTGGTGTTGTCGTTGGTGTAGATGAACTCGAACGGCCCACCGGTGGACACGAAGACGTAGTAATCCCCGGTGAATCCATTCGGCAGATCGAGCAGCACACTGCGGTCATAGCCCGTGCCCGCCGCCAGCGCACCGAGGTGGTCGAACGACCAGCTGCGAACCACCCCGCTGCCATCGGCGTTGGTTGCGAGATACACCGTATCGGACCAGGAGAGGCGGTCGGTGCGGGCGATGCCGACGTTGTCCACACGCCAGCTCACCGCAAGCGTGCCACCCGACTGCGCGCTCGCCGCAGCGGTGGCCGTGCTGACCTGCAGGTTCGCGTAGCCATAGGGCATCACGTCGAAGACCCCGGGAGAGCGGTCGGCGTTGTTCGCCTCGAAGCCGTTCTCGAACACGACACCGGCGGCGTCACTGCGCACGAACAGTGTGTAGCGCCCGGTGAAACCGGCCGGCAGGATCAGGGTTTCACTGCGCGAATAGCTCTCGCCGACGGCGAGGAAACCCTCGTGCGTGAAGCTCGCAAGCACGATGTCGTCACTATCGCCGGCGACGGCGTTGCGCGAGGCGACGATCGTGTCCACCCACTGCCCGGTCAGTCCGACTCCGGTACCCTCGTTGCTCACCGTCCAGCCGATGGTGACGTGGGCGGGGTCGGCAATCGTCTGCGTCGGGGCACTGACACCGGAGACCACCAGATCCGCATACGGCGTCAGCGCCACCGCAAGTGCGGAACTCGCATCGTTGTTGGCCTCGGCACCCGTCTCGCGCACCGTGTTCGTCGCGTCGCTGCGCACGATGATCCGCCAGCCACCGGAGAGATCGATCGGCAGCGTGACGGAGAGCGAGCCATCGTAGCTTTCGCCCACGGCAAGCGGGCCGGTGTGTGCGAGTTCCCCGAGCAGCAGGTCCCCGCTGCCGACCAGATCGTCCTGCGACAGGTAGATGCGATCGATCCAGGTGCCTGGCGCCGGACGCGAGCCGGTGTTCTCGACCCGCCAGCCGACGGTGATCGTATCCGCTGAACTCGCCGACTCCGGAACGCTCAGCCCGGTGACATCGAGGTCCGGGTGACCGAGGAAGAACGGCTGCGAAGCGCCCGTATTGTTGCCTTCGCTGCCGTGCTCGTAGACCTGCCCCGCCGCATCGGTGACGACCACGATGCGGTAGTCCCCGTCTACCCAGTCGGGCAGCGTGACTTCAGCGCTCGCCTCGTAACTGCCACCCACCGTGAGCTGGCGACCCTGCGAGACGGTTGCGAGCAGCCGGGCACCCGTGAGCGTGCCATCGACGGACAGATAGACCCGGTCGACCCAGTTGCCACTGGCCGATGCGGCCCCGACGTTCGCGACCGTCCACGTGACGGTGACCGTTTCACCGGTCGAGGCCGCCGGTGGCACGGCGACGGACTGCACCGCCAGATCTGCCGACGGCATGGCCACAATGACGCTCGGTGTCAGCGTCGCCCCCGTGTTGTTGTCCTCGAATGCGGCCTCGTAGACCTGGGAGCCCGAATCGGCGCGCACGATGAAGTACATGCTGCCCGCAACGCCGAAGGGCACGGTCACGCTTGCCGAACCGGTGTAGGTCTCACCCGGCGCAATCGCACCATCGTGAGCAAACTGTCCAAGCAGCGTGTCGGCGCCATCGAGCACGGTGTCGCTCGACAGGTAGATTGCATCACTCCAGCTGACTGCATCCGTCACCGAGTCGCCGAGGTTGCGTACGCGCCAGACCAGCGTTGCCCTGCCGCCTTCGTCGACCGTCGCCGGCCCCACCGCGACCTCGACCTGCAGGTCCGCATATGGGGCGTCCAGCTCGATCATGCGCGCCGGCAGCCAGGTGTTGTCGGCCCGCGTGTCGGGCTCGAGCACCTCACCGAGCACATCACTGATCACGCTGAGATAGAAAGTGCCCTGCAGCCGCTGTGGCATCGTGATGCTGTGCACGGCTTCGTAGCTTTCGCCGACTGCCAGTGCACCACTGTGAGCCACGGTCGCAAGCACGATGTCATCGCCGTTGCCGATCACATTGTCGCTGCTCAGCACGATGCGATCCGACCACGCCGTCTGCGTGGTCGCGACGGCACCGTCGTTCTGCACCGTCCAGCGGAGCTCGACGGCCTCGCCACCGCGTGCCGCGACAGGGGCAGTCAGCGCCTTCACCACCAGGTCCGGGTAGTCGGCCGAGGCGGAGTTGCGCACGATCACGGACTGGTTGTTGCCCTCGGCATCGAG
>CAZSYV010000011.1:6300-8047 GCA_964610955.1 uncultured Klebsiella sp.
GGCCAGGTGAACGTGGTGCTGCGCTCGATGTACGAACCCGCCGCAAGCTCTTCACCGACAGCAATCGATGCTCCCAGCGAGGCGTTGTAGACCAATGCTCCGCCAACGAGATTGCGTACCTGGATGCCGTCCGACCACGGTACGGTCACGGCCGCGTTGCCGGTGTTGCTCACACGCCAGCGCAAGGTCACCGTGCTGCCCGGAGTCCAGCCTGCCGCAGGTTCCAGGACCAGATTGGAAATCACCAGATCCGGGTAGCGCGCCAGTTCGGAACCGAATTCGAGCACGGCGTTGTTGTTGTTCTCGGCCTGCCCACCGAGCCCCTGCTCGGGAACCGCGTTGCCGACGTCGGTGGTCACCTCCACCCGCAGGCGCCCCGCACCGGCACTGCCCGCGGGCAGGCGGATCACGGCGCTTCGCGCAACACGTGCACCACTTGCCAGTGAGTCACTGTCGAAATCGACCAGCACACTCGCGAGCAACTCGTTGCCACGATCGAGGTTGCGCACGATCACCCGATCGCTCCAGGGCCCCAGCGCCTCTTCACTGCCGGAGTTCACGACCGACCAGCTGATCGAGATCTCCCCGCCCGACTCGATCGATCCACCGCCACTCGCGTCGACCGCCAGATCCTGCACCACCAGGTCGGGACCGGGGCGGGTGCCGAAGACGATCTCGATTGGTTCGGAAGGCGTCACATTGCTGACGTTGAATGCGTAGCTCGCCTCACCCGAGGTGTAGTAGCGGCCCTCGAGCAGCAGGGTATAGGTACCGGTGTAGGCGAGCGTCAGTACATCGATGTCCTGGGTCGACACATTCATCGCTGATGGCCCGAACACCGCCCGCCCAAAGGGATCGAGCAGGCGCCAGTACACATCACCACCCGTGCGGCTGGTGATGTCCAGGTAGAAGCGCTCGCCAGCCTGCACATCGAAGCGGTAGGCGTCGGTCTCGGCTGCCGGGTTGAGCACGCCAGTCACCGTGGTTCCGGTCGCAAGCACCGTCGCCTGTGCAAGATCAAGCAGCCGGAAGCTGTAGCTTCCGGTGATGTCGGCCGCATACGCGGTGTCGGTCGGTGCGTGCACCGTCAGGGTGTAGCTGCCCGGCCTCAGATCGTAGATCGAGGTGCCATCGTAGGAATCGCTGCCACGGAACGACCGGTTCGTCACCACCGCGCCCTGCGGACCGCTCAGCGTCCAGCGCAGATAGTAGCTGTCGTAGTTCGTGTTCGTCGCCAGGTAATCGAAATACACCCGCGTCGCGGCATCGAGCGTGAAGGTGTAGGTGTCGCGCTCGCCCGGCACCGCGATCGCCTGGCTCTGCGTCTCGCCGAGCACCAGCGCCAGCGCCTGGTCCTCGACCGTGTGCACGCGCACGCTGTAGGTCTGCACGGCGGTCTGGTTGTAGCGCGATTCGAGCAGCAGCGTGTACTCGCCGTCGAAGGCGAGCGTCAGCGGGCCCATATCCTCGCTCGAGGCGCTGTTGAAGCCCGAAGGTCCGAACACGGTACGCCCGAACGGATCGAGCAGCCGCCAGCGCGCATCACCACCACTGCGCGCCACGATGTCGAAGAAGACCTTCTGCCCGGCCACCGCCGTGAAGCGGTACGCGTCGGTCTCGGCTGCCGGGTCGAAACTGCCACTGACCGTGGTGTCTGGTGCCAGCTCACTGGCCTGCGCGAGATCGAGCAGGCGGAAGCTGTAGCTTCCGGTGATGTCGGCCGCATACGCGGTGTCGGTCGGTGCGT
>CAZSYV010000011.1:8147-31079 GCA_964610955.1 uncultured Klebsiella sp.
CGGAAGCTGTAGCTTCCGGTGATGTCGGCCGCATACGCGGTGTCGGTCGGTGCGTGCACCGTCAGGGTGTAGCTGCCCGGCCTCAGATCGTAGATCGAGGTGCCATCGTAGGAATCGCTGCCACGGAACGACCGGTTCGTCACCACCGCGCCCTGCGGACCGCTCAGCGTCCAGCGCAGATAGTAGCTGTCGTAGTTCGTGTTCGTCGCCAGGTAATCGAAATACACCCGCGTCGCGGCATCGAGCGTGAAGGTGTAGGTGTCGCGCTCGCCCGGCACCGCGATCGCCTGGCTCTGCGTCTCGCCGAGCACCAGCGCCAGCGCCTGGTCCTCGACCGTGTGCACGCGCACGCTGTAGGTCTGCACGGCGGTCTGGTTGTAGCGCGATTCGAGCAGCAGCGTGTACTCGCCGTCGAAGGCGAGCGTCAGCGGGCCCATATCCTCGCTCGAGGCGCTGTTGAAGCCCGAAGGTCCGAACACGGTACGCCCGAACGGATCGAGCAGCCGCCAGCGCGCATCACCACCACTGCGCGCCACGATGTCGAAGAAGACCTTCTGCCCGGCCACCGCCGTGAAGCGGTACGCGTCGGTCTCGGCTGCCGGATCGAAACTGCCACTGACCGTGGTGTCTAGTGCCAGCTCACTGGCCTGCGCGAGATCGAGCAGCCGGTATGCGTAGTTGCCGGTGCCGCCATAGACACTCAGCATGTACTCACCCGGCGCGAGATCGAGCACGCTGAGTCCATCGGCCGAATCGCTTGCCGTGAATGAACGATTCGAGACCAGCGTCCCACGCGGCCCGGTGAGCGTCCAGCGCAGCGCAGAGTTGTTCGTCAGGGAATCGAAATACACCCGTGTCGAGGCATCGAGCGTGAACGCGAAGCGATCGACCTCACTCGCCGAGCCCAGCGTGCCGGTGCTCGTCTTCCCCAGCTCGACCACGGGATGCACAGGCGCTGCGCCCGCGGTAAATACCAGCGTCACATTGTCCAGGTCGTTATGCGCGCGCCAGCCGCCATTGCGCGCACCGAATGCCATCCGCCCTTCGTAGGGCAGCATCCCCGCAATGAAGTAATCCTCGACGACAGGAACCTCGCCGCCGCCTTCCGGCCTCAGGTACACCGACACGGCACTGCCGCCCTCGGCTGCCTCGATCACGATGCGCGCGTGACTGAACCGACCGTCATCGAGACGAAAGCCCGGGATCAGCGTGTCCAGGTTGAACTCGGCCAGCTTGTTGCCGTTGAAGTGCAGCGAGACATGGTTGTTGTTGAGCTCGCCACCGTTCACGGTCGGATCGAAGCCGACACCGAAGCTGCCGGCGAGGTTCGGCTCCTCGCCAAACTGCGGGGCAGTGCCGCCACGTCCCCAGACCGCCGTGTCCAGCCACGCAAAGCCGATGCCGTCACCCTGGTTCGACACCGGCGTGATTCGCAGATCGAAGCCGACTTCGACCGTCTCGGGCAGTACATCCGGGTGCGTCGCGGTGAAACCGACCGTGTTGGTACCCGTCACATCGCCCGAGAGCAGGCGCAGGAAACGACTCGGGTCGCTCTCGCCTTCCGGTACGCGGTAGTTCACCAGACCAACGGCATCCAGATCGAAGCCGTTAGCCCCTCCCGGCGCTCCGCCTCCGGTACCGCTCAGGCGGATGTAGCGCGCCTCGGCCAGCCCCGAACCCGACAGGTCGAAGGAACGTGCAAAGCCCGCATTGCCGTGCACCTCGTCACCCGGGAGTCCGATGCGCGCTGCGGCACTGGCGCTGATGTCGACGTAATCGACACCGTTCAGGCTGACCTCGACACGCAGCAGGCCGAACTCGGCACCACCCGAGTCGAGCTCATAGACATTGAAATCCCCGCCACTGCCATCGAGCAGTCGGTAGGCACCGAGGTCATAGATCACGGTGCCACCGGTACCCAGCCCGGCGTAGTTGTCATCGGGTGGGCCGGTGAATACGGCATCCGTGACCCCGGCGTCGTTGTAGGACAGCGTCGGCGGGAAATACCCGGTACGCAGCACGACAGGCAACAGACTGTTGCCATAGCTTGCAGGGGTATATGGCAGACCGGCACCGTCGAAGTCCTGGTCCGTGTACTCGCCCGGGTTCGCGCTCGCGGTGTCGCTCACGCGAAAGCTCAACGCCACCAGATTGCTCTCGTCGACCCGTCCCTCGAGCAGCAGGACGTACTCGCCGACATCGCGCAGCGTCACCACGGCATCGGCAACGTTCGAGGGGCCGAACACCACGTCGCCCCAGGGATCGATGAGCCGCCAGTACGCCGTGTCACGGCTCTCGGCCAGCAGGTCGAGGAGAAAACGGCTGCGGGCAGGCGCCGTGATGCGATATGCGATGGTCTCGCGCCCACTGGCCAGTGTGACGTCGGCCACCTCGTCGATGCCAAGCGCCTCGGCCTGCCCCAGGTCGAGCAGCCGGAAGCCGTAGTCGCCTAGCGCATCGTTGTCCGGGTCGATGGTCAGCGTGTAGTCACCCGCTGCCAGATCGAGCAGCGGATTGGCACTGAAATTGACCGAATCACTCGCACTGAAAGCCCGTGCAGACACCACCGTGCCCTGCGGACCCTCGAGCGTCCACTTGAAGGCTGCGTTGTCGGTCAACGAGTCGAACAGCATCCATGTGGCGGAATCGAGCGTGAAATCGTAGATGTGGCGCTGCCCTGCATGGCTGATCGTCTCCTCGACGGTCTCGCCTGGAAGCAGTGCACTGCGCCTGTCGCTGACCGGCTGCACATTGAAGGCGTAGCTCATGTTGCCGCCGACCTGCCTGCGCCCCTCGATCAGCAGCGTGTACTCACCGCTCCAGTCCAGCGTGAGCAGTCCTGCGTCGGCGTTGAATGCCGTTGGTCCAAGGAGATTGCGCCCGAAGGGGTCGAGAAGGCGCCAGTACGCATCGCCCGCGACACTCGAGATGCGATCCAGGTAGACCCGATCACCCGCACTGGCGCTGAACCGGTAGATGCTGCTCGCCCTTGCCGGACTCAGTACTCCTTCCACCACGGTGCCGGGCACGATTGACTGGGCGACACCAAGATCGAGCAGGCGGAAGGCGAAACTCGGTGTTCCATCACCCGTGGCACGCACACTGAGCGTGTACTCCCCGGCAGGCAGGTCAAAGACCGTGGCAACGCTTCCGCCATCCCAGGAATCGCTCGAATCGAAACGGCGATCGGCTACGATCGTGCCGCGCGGGCCGGTGAGTGTCCACAGCAGCGCACTGCTGTTGGTCAGCGAATCGAAATAGAGCCGCGTCGGTGCGTCGAGCACGAAGCGGTGGTTCACGCGCTGACCGGGCACGGCGATGCTGCCGTTCACCACCGCATCGGTCAGCGCCCGCAGCACGGCCTCGTTGCCGTGGCCACTTGCGTCATGAAGCGTGTCACCCTCGCCCTCGTCAGCGTCGAGATACACGACCAGCCCGTCTTCGTCACCGGCGAGCGGCGCACTTGCGGCTGCGGCAATCTCCTCGTTGCCGAGCGCACGCTGCCAGATGCGCACCTCGTCGAGGCGCCCGACAAGAGGCGCAAAACCGGTCGTGTATTCACTCGTATGGCCCAGCAGCAGTGGCACGTCCTGATCGAGTGCCGCCGTCTTGCGCAGGCTGCCGCTCGCCTGCTGGACGCCATCGACGAGGAGACGCATCTGCCCGCTGGCGCGGTCGAAGACCACTGCAACGTGCTGCCAGACCCCGGTGCGCAGCACACCGGCGGCGCTCTGCACGTTCTGCAGCCCACTCGCATCGGCGCTGCCGATCCACACCGTGCCGTTGCTGTGTGCCCAGACCGCGTAGCTGCGCTGCGTATTGAGGACGCTGTCTCCCTTCGAGAACAGCAGCGTCCAGGTATCGTCGAAACGATCGATCCTGACGTTGGCCTCGAGCGTGATGGCACCGGCACCGAGCTCGATATCGGCAGAGTCCGCAATCTCGAGGTACTGCTTGCCGTTCAGCGCCACCGCGCTGCCGAGACGCCCCTCGACCCACTGCAGATCCATGCCGCTCGCGACACCCGGAGTGATCGCAACGGTCGCATCGGCAACCGGAAGCACGCGAAAACCGTAATCGCTCACGGCATCGAGCTGATCACGTCGTCCCTCGACCAGCAGCGTATAGCTGCCCGACCACGGCAGCGTGCGCAGGCCCACATCGTCGTAGGGCATGTAGTTCGCGCCCCACAGGGTACGCCCCCACGGGTCGAGCAGCCGCCAGTAAGGAATCCCGCCACTGGCAGCAGTCACATCGAAGAACAGCGCATCACCGGCGGTCGCGTCGAAACGATAGGCATCGGTCCTGTTGGCGGGGCGCAGCTGGCCACTGACTGCTTCCCCGAGTACCAGCGGCTGTACATCGCCGAGATCGACCAGACGGAACGCGTAGCCTCCGCTGTTGCCCGGCGTCGCCAGCACCCGCAGTTCGTAGTCTCCCGGAGCCAGCGTCAGGATACTGCTGCCGTCACTGGCATCGCTCTGCGAGAACGCCCGATCACTGACCTCGGCGCCACGCGAACCGGTGAGGGACCAGCGCAGATTGTAGTTGTCGATGAGCGAGTCGAAGTACAGCGTGCGTCCTTCGCTCAGCGTGAAGCGGTACACATCGTTCTGACCAAGGTCGATACGACCGACGATCGCATCGTCCACCGCATCCCAGGCAGAACCCAGTTGTGCGTCATGGCCGTTGCCGCTGGCGTCGCCAAGCGTCCGTCCGCTGCCCTCGTCGGCCGGCAGATACACGGTGAGCCCTGTCTCGGCCCCACCCAGTGCGCGCGCATAGTCGGCTGCGATCTCCGATGCGCCGCGCGCGACGTTCCAGATGCGCACATCGTCCAGCGCACCGATGAACACACCGTTGCCTTCCCGCGCGCCCCCGAGGTACAGCGGGTTCGTGTTCGCGGCAGACGGACTGGTACTGACGGCGCCGCTTGCCGCCTCCACGCCATCGAGGTAGAGCCTCATGACGCCGGCTTCGCGATCGATCACCGCCGCAACGTGGTGCCACTGCCCGAGTCTGACCGATCCGGCCGCAGTGGCAAGGTTCTGGTCCTGGTTGTTTCCGGAGGACAGGTACAGATAGCCCGAGGAGTTCAGCCAGAGGGTGAACGAACGCTGCCGGAAATTACCATTGCCCTTGTAGGCAAGTGCCTGCCAGGTGCTGGTGTACGCATCGGCACGAAACCAGGTCTCGAAACTCAGCGTGCCGGTCATCGACAGTGCGTCGTCATTCGCAATTTCAGCCCAGTGTTGTGCATCCAGCAGCACTGCATTGCCGATCGCACCGGGAACAAAGCGATCATCGCCGTCGTAAGCCTCGCCAGGCACGATGTCGGCAACGTCGTCGACGACCGGAAGCACGCGGAAAGCGTAGCTCGTGGCATCCGTGCGGTAATAGCGGCCCTCGATCAGCAGCGTGTAGCTGCCACTTTGCAACAGCGTCAGCGGGCCGACATCATAGGCAGCAGAATTCATGTTCGAGGGCCCGAAGAGCACGCGCCCGTTCGGATCGATCAGCCGCCAGTACACATCGCCACCGCTTCGGGCAAGGATGTCGAACAGCAGCCGATCTCCGCTCTGTGCATCGAAACGATAGGCAGCGGTCGAATTTGCCGGATCGAGACTTGCGGAAACCAGCTCGCCGACGGTGATCGCGCTGGCGCTCGCCAGGTCACGGAGCGCGAAGGCGAAGTCTCCCGTGAGATCACCGTTGCCGTCGACGATCAGCGTGTACTCCCCGGGGAGCAACGCAAGCAGGCTGTTTCCCTCCCACGAATCACTGGCGGTGAACGCACGCGCCGCGACCTCGGTTCCCGTCGGGCCGACGAGTGTCCAGTTCAGTGCGGCATTGTTGGTCAGCGAATCGAAGTAGAGCCGTCTCGGCTCATCGAGCGTGAAGTGATACAGGCGACGCTGCCCCGCGTGCGCGATCGTGCCGTCGACACGCGTATCGGGCACGAGCGATGCATCGCCATCACTGATCGGCTGGACGTTGAAGGTGTAGTTCGCCGTACCGCTGGTGTACGAGCGCCCCTCGACCAGCACGGTGTAACTGCCACTGCGCTCCAGCGTCAGCACATCCTGGTCCGAGCTGGCGTCGACCGAGTTCATGTAGCGCGGCCCGAATACCTGCCGTCCATCGGGGTCGACGAGACGCCAGTAGACGTCGCCACCGCTGCGCGCGCGCACGTCGAAGAAGAAGCGTTCGCCGGCTGTGGCGTCGAAGCGCCACGCATCGGTGCCTGTCGCGGGATTCAGTACTCCCGAAACGGCACTGCCCGGTGTCAGCAGTTGCGCATCCATCGTGCGGGCAAGGCGGAAGGCGTAATCGCCCTTGGTATTCTGGCTGCCATCGACGACCAGCGTGTACTCACCCGCTGCAAGTCGCAGCACGCTGTCACCATCGGCGGAGTCACCGGAGCGGAAGGTGCGTGCAGAGACCACCGTGCCGCGCGGGCCCCTGAGCGTCCAGTTCAGCGTGGTGCTGCTGGTGCGCGAGTCGAAATACAGCGTATCGGGCGCATCGAGCGCGAATGTGTAGGTGTTGCGCTGCCCTGCCATGGCGATCGTGCCGCTGGTGAGCACGCCGAGTTCGAGCGCGGCCGGCGCGGGGCTGGTCACCTCATGCAGCTTGAAGGTGTAGGAAAAGCGCGGCGTGTAGGAAGCCGCATAGATCCGACCCTCGACGATCAGCGTGTAGCGCCCGTCGAACGGCACGAGAAAACCGTCCTCTCCCGTCCCGCTGCTGTTGAAGGCAGTCGGGCCCAGAATCTGCCGGCCCCGAGAGTCGAGCAGCCGCCACGAGATCACGCCGCTGTAGTTCGGATCGAGGCTGGTCACGTCCAGGTAGAGTCGCTGCCCGGCGCTGGCGTCGAAGCTGTACAGATCGGTCTCGTTGGATGGATCCAGCGCCGTGCTGACCGTGCTGCCCAGCGTGATCTCGCTGGCTGCTGCAACGTCGAGCACACGAAAGGCATAGTTCCGTGCCACAGAATCACTGGCGCGCACGCGAACCTGGTAGGTTCCCGGCACGACCAGCTGTACACCCGGGTTCTCCGCGCCGTACTCCCACGAGTCGCTGTAATAGAAGTTGCGCTCCGCAACCTCGACCCCACGCGGGCCGTTCAGTGTCCACAGCAGGGCGCTATCCGGCGCGAGGCTGTCGAAGAACACGAGCGTGGGCTCGGTGATCGTGAACACATGTTCGGCGACTTCCCCGCCACCCCCGAGCGTGCCACTCACGGTGGTGCCAAGTGTGAGCTCCGCGCCCTGCAGTGCAGGCAGGGGCGTGTTTCCCTGCCGGTGCACCCGGAATCCATGGTCGGTCGTGCCGGTGTCCGTGATCCTGCCCTCGAGCAACAGGTAGTAGCTGCCGCTCAGCATGAGCGTGAGTGGCTCGCGGGTCTGGAAGACTTCCGGCCCGAACACCTGCCTGCCACTCGGGTCGAAAAGCCGCCAGTAGGGTATGCCACCCGACAGTGACTGGCTTTCGAACACAAGCTCATCGCCGGCGGTCGCATCGAAACGGTAGATCGCACTTGCGTTTGCCGGGTCGAGCCGGCCCGTGACCTCCTCCTCGAGCCCGATCGCCTCGGCCTGCGACAGGGAGACGAGCGCGAAGCCGAACTCCGGCGTGGCATCACCCGCTGCATCGACCGTCAGCGTGTAGCTGCCCTGCGCCAGATCGAGCAGCGAGTTCCCGCCGTATCCCCAGGAGTCCGACCCCGTGAATCGACGCGCGGTCACCTCGACTCCGCTCGGTCCACTGAGCGTCCAGCTCAGGCGGTTGTCATTGGTCCTGGCATCGAAGAGCAGTCTGCTCGCTACCGCGAGCGTGAAGGTGTAGCTTCGCTGCTGGCCAGGATGGGCAATCGCTCCGCTGACCACCTCCCCGATGCTCAGCGCCTCGCTGGTATTCACGACCTTCTGCAGCGTGAAGCCGAAATCTCCTCCGGAGCGGGGGTTGCCGAGCTGGCCCTCGACGGCGATCACATACTCGCCGTCGCTTTCCGCGGTGAAGCCTTCGTTGTCACTGAAATAGAGCGAGCCGTTCGAGAGCACACTGCGCCCGGCGGCATCGAAGATGCGCAGACCAATCCCGTAACGCGCCTCGAGCGCATCGAGGAAGAAGCGCTCTCCGGCATTTGCCGTGAAACGGTAGAGGCGCGTTTCGGTCAGTGGTGCAACGAGCACAGCCTGGTTTCCTGCCGACGAGAGATCGGCCACGACCGGGCCACCGGCCTCGTCCATGCGCCAGTAGCCAACCAGGCCTGCTTCGCTTCCCTGCAGCAGCACGTTGCGATCCGCCGCGATCCGCTCTGCACTGCGCGCAGTATTCCAGACGCGGACTTCGTCGATCAGCCCAATGAAACCCTGCTCAGCGCCTTCCAGGTTGCCGATCCAGAGCGCACCATCGCCCGCTGCGGGGCTGCGCACCTCCACGCCCTCGCGTGAATGCACCAGCTCACCGTTGGCGTAGGTGCTGACCGTCTCCGCCTCATACACCACGGCAATATGGGTCCATTCGCCAGGCGCCGCGACATAGCCGGTATCGACCCAGTACTGATACCCATCTGGATCGACGAAGGCCCAGCGGATCGTGCCATCGGCAAAGCGCGCGATCCGGTATTCACCCTGCCTGTCGACGATGATGCCGCCCGCCGTGGCGCCGGTACCGGGCGCCGTCGGACGGATCCACGCCTCGATGCTGAGTGCGGCTCCCAGATGCAGCGAAGCGTCGGACTCCACGCGGACGGCTTCACCCAGGCTCGAGAACACCAGGGCACGGTTGGTCTGAGCAGGTGGGTACATCAGCGGCGAATCCGAGTCCGCACGAGACAGTTCGAGACCACCATTGTCCAGAATGCCGTCGACTTCGACGTCGGTGTCGATCGGCGTCGCGCTGCCCAGGTCGAGCAGTCGGAAGCCGAAGTCTCCCGATGCATCGGCGATGCCATCGATCACCAGGCTGTAGTCACCAGCGGCCAGGTACAGCAGTGGGTTGCCGCCCGCATTCATTGCATCCGACTGGTCGAAGCGCCGTGCAGAGACCTCGGTTCCCTGCGGGCCGCTCAGGGTCCAGCTGAGCGCGCTGTTGCTCAGCGCATCGAAGAGCACCATGGCGTCCGCATCGAGCGAGAACGCGTAGGACTGGCGCTGCCCTGGCATCTCGATCCGTCCGGAAACGGTCTCTCCAAGCGTGATTGACCGGGGGTCGGCGGGATCGGCAATCCGGTGCAGGGTGAAGCCGTAGTTTGCAGTGCCCGTGGCGGAGACGCGGCCCTCGACCAGCAGCGTGTAGCTGCCGTCCATCGGCAACGGGACGATCTCCTGGTCCTGGCTCGTCGCGTTCATCGCCGTCGAGGAGAACACCACCCGATCGAGAGGATCGAGCAGGCGCCAGTACACATTGCCCCCCGAGCGACTGGTCACATCGAGAAAGAAACGGTCTCCGGCGCTGCCGGTGAAGCGATAGATCCGCGTCTGGTTCGCGGGATCCAGGGTCTGCGACTGCCCGATGCCATCGGCAAGCTCCGTGCCCTTGTCGAGATCCAGCAGGCGAAAACCGTAGGCACCGGTCGTGTCCTGATTGCCATCGACGCTCAGCAGGTACTCCCCTGCCTCCAGCTTCAGCACGGGATTCGAGTTGAAATCGATCGAATCGGACTGGCTCAGCGCACGCGAGGAAACCACCGCCCCGCCCGGCCCGCTCAACGACCAGTTGATCTGGCCGGTGTTGCTCAGCGAGTCGAAGACCACCCGAGTGGGATCATCGAGCGTGAAGCTGTAGCGATCGGTCTCACCGGCGACGTCGAGCGAGCCGTCCACGCTCGCGACGACGAAGGCCGGCAGCGGGTCTGAAGAGAGCAGCAGCCGCTGCTCCATCGCCTCGAACAGCAGGCGGTGACGTACCGGTGGACGCAGTGCAGCAACCGATACGGAAGAGCTGCCTCGAAACCGATCGCCCAGATACCGCGCGAGTGCAGCGGATCTGCGAAGGCTTCCCTTTATTATTCTCTGGGAATCGAACCCACCCATGGCACGCCCCTGTGCAAGCGGATATGAGGGAAGCCTGTAGCATGATTGGGCGCAAACGCAAGGGATTTGAAGATTATTTTTAGTCCGCTACCCTCGCCCGATCCAGGTCTCCAACAACGAGCAGGCGAGCGCCACTGGCGGAGGCGCCACGAAGGCCGCACCCGGATTCGTATCGAGCGCTGCCTGGGCCTCGGCGCGACTCACCCACATTGCATCCTCGAGCTCACCGCCATCGATCCTCAGCGCATCGCTCGTCACCTCGGCGATGCAACCGATCATCAGTGACGAGGGAAAGGGCCAAGGCTGGCTCAGTACGTAGCGTACTGCCGTGCTGAGCACACCAACCTCCTCGAACAGTTCACGGCGCACGGCCTCTTCCAGCGACTCGCCCGGCTCGACGAAGCCCGCCAGCGCCGAATAGAAGCGCGGCGGAAAGACCGGCTGGCGTCCGAGCAACACACGCCCGCGGTGCTCGGCAAGCATGATCACCACCGGGTCGACACGCGGGAAGTGCTCGCTCTCGCACTGCCCGCAGCGCCTGCCCCAGCCCGCGCGGAACAGCAAGGTCGGCGAACCGCAGTTCGCACAGAAGCGGTGCCGGTAGTGCCAGTCGACGACACTGCGGGCACCAGCGTAGAGCGCCGCATCCGCTGCCGGAAGGCAGGTCAGCAGTTGCATCACCCCCATCGAGCGATCGACGCTGGTGGCCCGATCGAGTTCGAGTTCCGCAAAGCACGGCACGCCCTCATCGAGACCGAGCAGCACGAGATCATTGGCGGGCTTTCGGGCGGAAAGCGGCCTCCAGCCGATGCGCCCGCCGGCATCGATCGAGGGCTCGAGACCATCGAGCATGAGCAGCCTGGCCCGGGGATCGGCAAGGGCCTCGCCCAGCCCGCGCCCGTCGCTTCGCAGATGGTCGGCACGATCCAGCGTTGCGCCAGTGAAGCCCGGCGTGATGCTCATGCGTACCCCCCACAGCCGTCGATCCGTGAAATGCTGCGAACATCGGGCGACACCGCCACCCTTTTGCGCACCCCATGCCTGCAGATGCGACAGTAGGCGAGTCTGCGGGCTTTCGGCAATCCTTCGTTCTGTCGGAACCGATCAGGCCGCCTCGATCGGATCCGTCGGGTTCTCACCGCGCGAAAGGGTGATGCGTGGATATGGAACCTCGATTCCCAGTTGCTCGAAGCGCCCCCCGAGGCGGCGCAGGAATTCACGCCTCACCGTCCACTGCTGCAGTGGCTGAACGCGGATGCGGCATAGCAGCACCAGCGCGCAATCGCCCCAGGCATCGACTCCCGCAATTTCCAGATCGTCGAGAATCATCCCGGCAAGCACTGCATCCTCACGCATCGCTGCACCGACCTCGCGCATCGCTTCGAACACGGCGTCGACGTCCTCACGGTAGCCGACACGAACGTTCATCACGGCGTAGGCGAAACCGCGGCTGCTGTTGCTGACCGTCGTCACCACGCCGCTCGGAATGTAGTGCACGTTGCCGTCATAGTCCCGCAGGCGGATGTGGCGCAGCGTGACCTCCTCGACCAGACCGGCCTTGCCGCCCAGCTCGACCACATCGCCCTGGCGAACCTGGTCTTCCAGCAGCAGGAACAGGCCATTGAAGTAGTCCTTGATCAGACTCTGCGCACCAAACCCGATCGCAATCCCGACGACGCCTGCGGATGCCAGCAGGGGGGCGATCGATACGCCGAACTCGGCGAGTACCAACATCACCGTGATCACCACGATCATCGCCGCGACCACGTAGCGCACCACGCGGGCGAGCGTCTCGATGCGCTGAAGCTGCTCGGGATCCGAGGCGCGCCGCTGCATCTGGCGCCGAAGCGCGGGAATGATGCGCCGCGACGCCAAAAGCAAGACCCAACTCACGAGCAGGATCAACACGATGCGCAGACTCGCCCCGACGAGCGCACTCCACGGCACGATCCTTTCCACGAACAGCGTCACCTCATCCACCGTCACCTCCTTGAATCGATGCTACCAGCGGGCGCAACTGCAGATGGTGGAACATCTGCAGGTACCGGGTGGTTTCCGCACGCTCGAGTTTGTTGACGAACTTCCAGAAACCGTAGATGCGCGCCAGGCTCATCATGCGCTGTGCGTAACGGCGCCAGGTGTAGCGCTCCGCGACCCGAGCCAGTGCCGCCTGCGAGACCCGACCCCAGACCTGGGCATCGTGCGAACAACGCTGCAGGAAGTCGGCGATGCGTGCAGCCGCTGCAGCCCCATCGTTCGGATCGATGTGGAAACCCGACACCCCATCACGAATGATCTCGAGCGGCCCGCCGTAGCGTGTGGCGAACGTCGGCAGCCCGGAGGCCATGGCTTCGATCACCGTCAGGCCAAAGGCCTCGAACAGTGCCGGCTGCACGAACACACCCCTGCCGTCGGCAATGCAGCGATACAGTTCGCCACTCAGCGCCTTGTCGAGCCTGCCGCCCAGCCAGCGCACCTGCCCATCGAGCCCGTGGCGTTCGAACAACTCGTGCATCAACCGAATCTGTTCCTGTTCCTCCGCGTCGTTCGACTCATCCGGGTCGATATGTCCGCCGACCAGCAGCAGGTTCGCCAGGCCGCGCAGCGCCTCATTTTCCCCGAACCACTGCGCCAGACCCGTGAGATTCTTGATGCGGTCCATCCGCGCCATGCTGAACAGCAGTGGCCTGTCGGGATCGAGCAGCCGTCCACGCCACGCCATACCCGGGTCCTGACCGTATATCAGCCGTTCCACCTCGGGCTGCAATGAACGCAGCCGTCGCGCCGTATCGGTCCACGGGAAGTACACGCGCTCATCGGCACCCGGGGAGACGATGTTGAACTTGGGGTCGAAGGGATCGATGCCACTGACCACACGATAGAGTCCCGGCATGGTGAAGGCGCCATAGCTTTCGTACTGTCCCACGGATTCACTGGTTCCGGCGATTTCCTGGAACGTGCTGGTGACAATGAAGTCAGCACTGTTCATGGCAATCAGGTCGGCCGTGTACTGGCTGGCGAAGTGGTACTGGACTTCGTTCTCGCGCCAGTACAGTGCCGAGTGCAGGTACTTGGTCTGCTCGAGCGCGTGGGCGATGTTGCACTGGGTGACGCCGAGGCGCTGCGAAAGCAGCGAGGCAACGAGGTTGCCGTCGGAGTAGTTGCCGACGATCAGGTCCGGGCTGCCGCCGAACCGTGCCAGTGCCTCACGTTCGACCTCCAATGCGAAGGTCTCCAGGTACGGCCAGATCTCGAAGCGTGACACCCACTCGCGCACCACGCTGCCGTCGGCCCGGCGAAACGGCACCCGCACGATCGCCGCCTGCTGACAGTCATGGATCGCCTCACCGGGTTCTGCACAGGTCGTGTCCGTCGCATCGGGAATCAGCCGCGTGAGCACCAGGATCTGCGGCTCCACATCCACGCCCTGCTCCCTCAGTCGCTCGCGCATCTCGTGCTCGAGCGCACGCACCTGGTCGAGGATGTAGACGACCTGACCACCGGTATCGGGGCGCCCAAGCACGCCGGACTGTGCAAAATAACCGTGCGGCGAGAGAATCAGGATGCGCGAGATCATCGGGATCCGTTCGAGAAAGGCTTCGAGCAGTGGTGCCGACGGCACCTCGAGGATATCGATCAGCAAGCTCATCGTTTCGGCAACACGCGCAGCACTTGCCCCCCACCCCGGTGCGAAACCAAGCCGCCCCAGAGGCTCGACCAACTCGCACCATGGTCGTGTCGGCTCCTCACGTTCCAGCAGCAGCTGCGCACCGCGCAACGCTTCGCGCAACGTCGGCACGTCACGAATGTGCTCGTAGAGCATCAGGTGCTGCCCTTCCAGCGTGTGCACGCGCAGAAACTCCAGCAACTGCTGATGACCATCGGTCGAACGTCCGAACATCGTTCCCGCAAGGTGGCGGTTCAGGAAGTGAACTCCCTGTCCGATCGAGCGTGTCTCGTGCATGCGGGGGAATTCGCGGTTGAACGGCGCAAAATCAACCTCCAGCACCGGCCGCTCTGCCTGATCGGGGCAAATGAGCCCTTCCTTGAAACGCAGGAACTGCGCAACGTCGATCTCCTCGGGAATCGGACTGTCGAGGTGCAGGCGCAGGTAGTGCCAGCGCCCCGGGCGATCGCGCAGCGCGAGGCACACCCACGGCGAGCGCAGCACCGCCTCCTGCAGTCGGCGCACGATCTCCTCGAACATCGACCCCGACAAGCCGGCGTCGAGCGGCACTACCACTGCCTCGAACAGTGCGTGCAGATCACTCTGCAGCAGCAGGGGGCGTCCATCGGCGAAACAGGCTCGCACAAAGCACTGCACAGCGTCACAGTGCGACGACGCCCAGTCGCGAAAACCACCAATCACGCAACGTCCTCCACTTGCGCCGCACCTCCGAAGCGATAGTGCGCGATGCCCTCGACGATCCCAGCCGCAAAGCCGGCCTGGGCGAAGTAGATCTGCTCACGCCCACGCAGCACCTCGAGCTCAGGGCTGTGGTTGCCGACCACTACGGCCTGTGTGTCACCGAGCAGCATTTCTTCGTCGTTTCCCGAATCACCGGCAACGAGAAAATCCGACAGTGCAATGCCCCACTTGTACGCCAGGTAACGGACCGCCTTGCCCTTGCCGGCACGCACCGGCAGCACGTCGAGGAAGCGTCCGTGCGAAAACACCAGGTTCGCGTGCAGGCGATGCGTGCGCAGCAGCTTGCGCAGTTCCCGCAACGAAGGCATTTCACGCATGTCCGCGTCGTAGCTGAGCTTGAAGTCACGCTGGTTCTCCGCCGCCTGCTCGCGCAGCCCGGGCAGTGTGGCAAACAGCTCGCGCAAGGCATCACGACGCCACAGGTGACGGACATGGTTGCGCCAACCCGTATCGGGCTGCAGTCCAGCGCCGTAGTGGATTTCGCTGCCGACGGATGTGATCAACAGCCCCGGCAGGGGCACCCGCCACTGCCTGAGTATGCGCAGCGTGCTCTCCAGCGGACGCCCCGTGGCAACACCGAACCCGAGTGTTCCTTCGCTGCGACGCAGCAGTTCAAGCAGCGCATCCAGCCCCTTGCGTTCACCAAGCAGGGTATTGTCGATATCACTGACCAGCACGCGCTTGCTCAGGGGGAACGGATGCGCCTGCGGCGACAGGCGACCTGCTCTCTCGCGCCGCAGCTGCTTGCGCTCGCGCTTGAGCATCCGCCCGATGCTGCGGAGGTACTTCAGCACATGGGCATCCCAGGTGTAGTGGTGTGCGACTCCCGCCAGACCGTGTCGTGCCCGGCGCTGCCACTCACGCACATCGAACAGCACTTCCTCCAGCCCACTGGCGATGCTTGCCGTATCGAGCGGGTCGACCAGTACGCCGTTGTCGCAGCAGGCAAGGATATCGCGTGGACCACCATCGGCAGTTGCCACCACCGGCAGGCCGCTTGCTGCCGCCTCGATCAGCGTCAGCCCGAAGGGCTCGGTAAGCGCCGGGTTTGCGAACACCCCGCGACGAGAGGCGGCGAGCCGATAGAGCTCGGGCACATCGGCAGGCGCATGGTGCTTGGGCAACGCCACCTTGCCCCAGAGGTCGTGCCGGTCGACCTCGAGCAGCAGTTCGGTCAACACTGCGGCCTGATCAGGGTCGAGCGTACGCAGATCGTCACGCTGTCCGGCGACGATCGCCAGATTTGCCCCGTCGCGCAGCCGCTGTGAACTCGCAAACGCCGTGACCAGACGTGTCAGGTTCTTGCGCATCTCCGGGCGGCTGATCGCCAGGATCAGCGGTCGACGCGGCTCCTTCAGGAAACGGTCGATGGCTGCGATCACATGGGGCGCAACCGGGCTGCGCGCCGGTGGCCTGAAACGCGATGTATCCGTGCCCGGCGCAATCACCACTGCCCGTGTACGCTGAAAACTGTCATAGAGCCCGTACTGCTCCTCGCACTCCTGGTGCGTGCTCGCCACGACCAGGCTTGCGCGTGCCAGTACCTCCTCCTCGGTGACGATGCGCCGCGCGAAATTGAACTGACGCTCGATCGATTGCGCCTTGCGCCCCATGTCGAGCAGACGCTGTCTCTTGCAGCGCCCCAGCGAGTGCCCGGTATGCACCAGCGGGATGCCAAGCAGCTGCGACAGCTGCAGCCCGACATAGCCTGAATCGGCGTAATGCGAGTGAATCACATCGGGCAGACGTCCTTCGCGGCGTATATGCGCCACGATGCGATCGACCAGAAAGTCGAGGTGATTCCACAACGACTCCTTGCGCAAGTACCGTGCGGGTCCAAAGGGAAAACGCAACAGGCGCGCATCTTCCCCGAGTCGCTCCTCTTCTTGCGTGTAGTCGTCACTGACGGCGGGATCCTCGATCAGGCGCGTCACGACATCGATCTGTGCCACGAGCGGGTGGCGGCCAAGCGCACGCGCCAGCTCGAGCACGTAGAGAATCTGTCCACCGGTGTCGGCATCGTGCCCCAGTTCGGGTTCGTTGGCGCGCATCAGCCCATGCACGCTCAGCATCATGACGTGCAGCGAATTCATGTCGAATGCACCGTGTCGGTGGCGAACTCGGCACGAAAGTCGTCGTAGAACGACAGGCTCGGGGAAACCGCCCCACGGATACGGCAAATCTCGCGTGCAAAGCGGTCGGCTCGCGCGAGGAGCAACTCCACCGACCAGCCACGTACCAGACCCAGCAGACACACGGCGGCAAAGGCATCGCCCGCACCAACACTGTCCTGAAAACCTTCCACGACGGGCTGAGGCGCCACACGCACCAGCAGCGCATCACGATCGATGCTCCACGCGCCACGCGCCCCCTCGGTCACAATCACCCGCCCGATGTCGAAACGCCGCATCAGCTGGTGCGCTGCATCCCGTGGATCCTGTGCGTCGATGTCGAGTTGCGCAGCGATGCGCTGCAGTTCCCCGTCGTTGAGCTTCACGACCTCGGCATGCGCGAACGACCATTCGAGCACTTCGCTCGGGATCGAATCCTCACGCAGATTGACGTCGAGAAAACCCCGCGCCGCATTCGCCTGCAACAGCGCGCGAAGCGCCTCGCGTGAGGCACCTCGCTGGGCAAGTGTGCCGAAATAGAACCACTGCGCTCGTCGAATGCCCAGCGCGCGCCGCGCCGGGGCAGTTGCGATGAAGTCCCAGGCCTGATCAGGCACAATGCTGAAGGTGTGCTCCCCATCCTTCAGCTGAATCTCGACACAACCGCTCGGGTGCAGCGCATCACGCTGGATCGCATCGGTACACAAACCTACCTCACGCACGCGGCGCAGCAGAAACTCACCGCGTTCGTCCTGCCCGATACGACTCACCAGCAGGGGCAACCCCTCTCGTGCGTTCGCCAGTGCACAAAGGTGCGCCGCGACATTGAACGGCGCGCCCCCGGCAACTTCTTCGTCCGGGAAACAGTCACTCAGCAACTCACCAAAAAGAACCCATGTCGGCTGTTCCTGCCCGTGCTCAAGTGCTGCAGCATCACTCATGCCGGCAGCCTCCCCAGTGTGTAGAGAGCTGCGTTTGTTGCATTCCTTCATGATCTCGCTTGTGTTCTATTCCTATAAAGTAGTTTTGTGCAATATAACATGGTTCTGTTTACACTGACTGTAGCAACGCGGATCACCAGGTGACGCCGCGTCGCATGCCCCAACGTGGACGCCAAGCACCGATGCACACGAGCCACTCCCCGCCTCCGGCAAGCCGATTGCATACGGTGCCCGTGCTGCAGAAGTTCCGCATCGTCGTCGCCGCGGTACGACGGCATACGCGTGAACTCGAACGCAGTTGCGGTATCGCGGGTGCGCAGGTGTGGATGCTCGCAGCAATCGCGGAGACTCCCGGGATCAATGTATCGGCGCTGAGCCGAGCGCTATCGGTACATATCTCGACGGCGAGCAACCTGCTCGAAAGACTGGTTCAGCGGGGATTTGTCGAACGAGTGCGCTGCGAGGAGGATCGTCGGGCGGTGCGCCTTCGCGTCACACCTGCCGGAAACGCCGTGCTGGAAAATGCTCCACAACCCCTGCGCGGTCTGCTGGTGGACGCACTCGACCGCTTGCCGGACGAGACACTGCAGCGCCTCGATGAAGATCTCGGCAGCCTGATCGCACACTTCGGTGGTGAAGACGTCGCGGATGCGGCAAGCGAACCGCTGTAGCACGCAGCCCCGCGGCGCGAAAATGCCTCAGACGAGCGGGTCGAAGATCAGCAGTGGAATGTGCCGCACGCCTTCGCAGCGCGCCCGATACTCGGCAAAGCCCGGATACATCGCCTGAAGCTGCGGCCAGTAGAGTTGCTCTTCGGCCCCGGTGGCAATCCTGGCGCGCAACTCGCACACCCGGTTGCCTATCTGGATGCGTACGCGCGGATCGGCCTCGACATTGGCCAGCCAGAGGGGCGCAGTGCTCATGCCGCCCTTGGATCCCGCCATCACGACGCGTTCGCCATCCTCGATATACAGCAGCGGCACCTTGCGCTGCCTTCCGGAGCGCCGTCCGGTGGTCGTCAGGATCGCAACCTGCCCACCGAGGAAGGTGTTCCACAGGCGCCCGCCACTGAGCTCATAGACCCGCACCTGCAGTGCACCAAAACGCCGGATCAGCCACGATCCGAATCGCTCCTGTCCGGCGCTGAATCGCTTGACCTCGGTTGGCTGGTTCATGGGAGAGAGTATCCCGAGGGAATTTGGTCGGAGCGGCGGGATTCGAACCCACGACCACCACCCCCCCAGAGTGGTGCGCTACCAGGCTGCGCTACGCTCCGATATCCGTTTGTCATACCCGCTCGCAGCGGTGTGTGACAGGCGGCGCATGATACCCGAAGCGAGCGGCGGTGTGCACGTTCGTCATGGGCAACAGAAAAACTCAGTGACGCAGCGCGCTGAGCACCTCTTCGAGCTCGGCAATCATCTGCCGGATCAGCTGCCGGTAGTGCGAGTCTTCCTTGCCGGACTCGCCCTCCATGCGCTGACGTGCACCGCCGATCGTGAAACCCTGGTCATAGAGCAGGCTGCGGATCTGACGGATCAGGATCACATCCTGACGCTGGTAATAACGGCGGTTGCCACGGCGCTTCGCCGGCTTGAGCTGCGGAAACTCCTGCTCCCAATAGCGCAGCACATGCGGCTTGACGGCACACAGCTCGCTCACTTCGCCGATGGTGAAATAGCGCTTGCCCGGAATCGGGGGCAACTCATCGTTATTCGCTTCCAACATACGCTTCCACCCTGACTTTCAGTTTCTGCCCCGGACGGAACGTCACCACGCGCCGTGCCGAAATGGGAATCTCCTCACCGGTCTTCGGGTTTCGACCGGGGCGCTGACGCTTGTCGCGCAGGTCGAAATTACCGAAACCCGAGAGCTTCACCTGTTCGTTGTTCTCCAGCGCCTGGCGTATTTCCTCGAAAAACGCCTCGACGACCTCCTTCGCCTCGCGCTTGTTCAGCCCGAGATCCTCGAACAGCTTTTCGGCGAGATCCGCCTTGGTCAACGCTCTGCGCATCCTTTCACTACCTCAGGACAGCTCCGCAGCGCGCACTCAGCGCTGCGAGCATGCGATCGATCGTGGCATTGATTTCCTCATCGGCCAGCGTCCGCTCCTGATGCTGGAGAATCACACCGAGCGCCATGCTTTTCTTTCCATTTTCAATGTTTTGCCCACGGTACACATCAAACAGCCTGAGGTTGACGAGCAGACCTTCTGCAGCCTCGCGCACTGTTTTCAGTACATCGGCAGCGGCAACTGCCTCATCCAGCACAAGCGCGATATCACGCCTGACTTCAGGAAATTTAGATAATCCTTTGAAATTTGGCAAACTCTTCTTGGATGCCGGCAGGCAATCGAGTTCGAAAACGAATACCGGACCCTGCAGATCGAAAGCCTTCAGAAGCTCCGGATGCAGGGCGCCGAGCCACCCCAGAGCCTCGCCCCCGCGGCTCAGTCGCGTCGACTGGGCCGGGTGCAGCGCCGGATGCCTGGCCGCGTCGAAGCTGAACTGCCCGCTGCCCGCCTCGATGCCGAGCAACGTTTCGACATCCCCTTTGATGTCGAAGAAATCGAGTGCCACCGCCGCATCGCTCCAGTTCTCGGTCAGACGTTCGCCACAGGCAATGCCGGCAATTGCAGGTCGCTGCTCGAGACCTTCGGCACCTGGCAGAAAGCGCAGACCGGTCTCGAACAGCCGCACACTGCGCTGCTGGCGGTTCTGGTTGAAGCGCAGGGCTTCGATCAGCCCAGCCCACAGTGTGGTGCGCATCACCGCCATGTCGGCCGAGATCGGGTTGCTGACCGCTACCGGAGCCATATCGGGATCGAGCAGCGACTGGCTGCGTGGATCAACGAAGCTGTAGGTGATCGCCTCCTGGTAGCCAAGCGTCTCGAGGCAGCGCCGCCAGGCACGCAGCGAGTGCCGGGCCTCGGGCCGTGAGCGCAGGGCAACGGCAACGCTCTGCACCCGCGCCGGAATGCGTTCGTAGCCATATACGCGCGCAACCTCCTCCACCAGATCGGCCTCGATGCGCACATCGAAGCGGTGGCTGGTCGGCCGTACCAGCCAGTCGGCGCCTTCGCGTCTGGAGGAAAAGCCCAGGCGCGTGAGTATCTCCTCGACCTGCGATGCCGCGAAGGTCACGCCCAGCAGCTCGTCGAGGCGCTGCGGACGCAGCCGGATCGGCTCCAGCACGGGCAGGTATTCGTCGGCGGCAGCGAGCACGACCGGACCCGGATCACCTCCGACGATGTCGAGCAGAAGCCGTGTTGCGCGTTCGATTGCCGTCACCTGCAGCCCGAAGTCCACACCACGCTCGAAACGGTGCGAGGCATCGGTGTGCATGCCGAGCGCCCGGGCACGCCCGACGATCGCAGCGGGGGCGAAAAATGCGGACTCGAGGAAGATGTCGCGGGTCGATGCGCCTACCGCCGTACGCTCCCCGCCCATGATCCCCGCCAGTGCAACCGCACCCTGTTCATCGGCAATCACCAGCATGTCGGCACGCAGCTCGCGCTCGCTGCCATCGAGCAGGATCAGGCGCTCACCCGGCTCGGCAAGCCGCACGCTCACCCGACCGGCAAGCGTCGTCCGATCGAAGGCGTGAAGCGGCTGGCCCAGCTCGAGCATCACGTAGTTGGTCACGTCGACCACGGCATCGATGCTGCGCACACCCGAACGGCGCAGTCGCTCCTGGAGCCACAGCGGCGAGGGCCGACTCACATCGACCCCGCGGATCACTCGCCCCGCGTAGCGCGGACACGCCGCCGGCGCCGCCAGGGTGACGTCGACGGTATCACCGATCGTCGCTGCAACGGGGTGCAGCCCGGGGGGCGTGACAGCCACATCGTTCAGTGCTGCGACCTCACGCGCCAGGCCGGCAATGCTGAGGCAGTCGCCCCGGTTCGGGGTCAGGCCCAGTTCGATCAGCTGATCCGCGAGCCCCAGATAGGCGACGATATCCTCCCCGATCGGTGCATCGTCAGGCAGCTCCAGCAGACCCTCGGTGCGACTGTCGATGCCGAGCTCATCCGCAGCACAGAGCATGCCGCAGGACTCGACACCGCGAAGCTTCGCCCGGCGGATTTCCAGCCCCGGCAACTGCGCCCCCTCACGGGCAAACGCCACCCGCAAGCCAGGCCGCACGTTCGGAGCACCACACACCACCTGATGCTCGGCAACGCCGTCGCTCACCCGGCACACGCTGAGCCGCTCGGCATCGGGGTGCGGCGCAACCTCGCGCACCTCGACAACCACGACACCGGCGAGGGGCGCACCCGCGCGCGTCACGGCATCCACCTCGAGCCCCGCCATGGTGAGCTGGGCCGCAAGTTCGGCGGTCGACAGCGCCGGATCGACCCACTCGCGCAACCACGTTTCGCTGAATTTCATCTACGGAACCTCTGTCATGTCATTCCGCGGGCATCCGTCGAGCAGGATCAGGCGCTCACCCGGCTCGGCAAGTCGCACGCTCACCCGACCGGCAAGCGTCGTCCGATCGAAGGCGTGAAGCGGCTGGCCCAGCTCGAGCATCACGTAGTTGGTCACGTCGACCACGGCATCGATGCTGCGCACACCCGAACGGCGCAGTCGCTCCTGGAGCCACAGCGGCGAGGGCCGACTCACATCGACCCCGCGGATCACTCGCCCCGCGTAGCGCGGACACGCCGCCGGCGCCGCCAGGGTGACGTCGACGGTATCACCGATCGTCGCTGCAACGGGGTGCAGCCCGGGGGGCGTGACAGCCACATCGTTCAGTGCTGCGACCTCACGCGCCAGGCCGGCAATGCTGAGGCAGTCGCCCCGGTTCGGGGTCAGGCCCAGTTCGATCAGCTGATCCGCGAGCCCCAGATAGGCGACGATATCCTCCCCGATCGGTGCATCGTCAGGCAGCTCCAGCAGACCCTCGGTGCGACTGTCGATGCCGAGCTCATCCGCAGCACAGAGCATGCCGCAGGACTCGACACCGCGAAGCTTCGCCCGGCGGATTTCCAGCCCCGGCAACTGCGCCCCCTCACGGGCAAACGCCACCCGCAAGCCAGGCCGCACGTTCGGAGCACCACACACCACCTGATGCTCGGCAACGCCGTCGCTCACCCGGCACACGCTGAGCCGCTCGGCATCGGGGTGCGGCGCAACCTCGCGCACCTCGACAACCACGACACCGGCGAGGGGCGCACCCGCGCGCGTCACGGCATCCACCTCGAGCCCCGCCATGGTGAGCTGGGCCGCAAGTTCGGCGGTCGACAGCGCCGGATCGACCCACTCGCGCAACCACGTTTCGCTGAATTTCATCTACGGAACCTCTGTCATGTCATTCCGCGGGCATCCGTCACACCTTCCCACGGAGCCTCCGCCACCTCTTTCCTGCCGGCCCCAGTTACGTCTTTCCTGCCGGCCCCACCGTTACGT
>CAZSYV010000011.1:31179-39000 GCA_964610955.1 uncultured Klebsiella sp.
TTCCTGCCGGCCCCACCGTTACGTGATTCCTGCCTGCCCCCGTTACGTCATTCCCGCGAAAGCGGGAACCACGATCCCCCTCACGAAAAGACTTTCCCCCTTCGCCGGCGGGAAAGGCAGATTACACGGTGGTCATGGATTCAGTTGAACTGCCTCAGAAACCTCAAATCATTCTCATAAAACAGTCGCAAGTCATTGACGCCATAGCGCAGCATGGCCAAACGCTCCACGCCCATACCGAAGGCATAGCCGGTGAACCGTTCGGCATCGATTCCCGACATGCCAAGCACGCGTGGATGCACCAGGCCGCAGCCCATGACCTCCAGCCAACCGGTGCCCTTGCAGACACGGCAGCCCCCACCACCGCAGATCACGCACTGCATATCGACTTCAGCCGAAGGCTCGGTGAACGGGAAGTACGAGGGACGGAAGCGCACCGCAAGCTCGCGCTCGAAGAAGGCGCGCAGGAAGTCGATCACGATGCCTTTGAGGTCCGGCATCCCTGTACCTTCGGCAATGACCAGCCCCTCGACCTGGTGGAACATCGGCGAGTGGGTCAGATCGGAATCGCAACGGTAGACACGCCCAGGGCAGATCACACGGATCGGCGGCCGTGCAGACTGCATCACGCGCACCTGCACCGGTGAAGTGTGGGTGCGCAGCACGGTGGTCGGATCGATGTAGAACGTATCGTGCATGGCGCGCGCAGGATGCTCCGGCGGGATGTTCAGCGCCTCGAAGTTGTGCCAGTCATCCTCGATCTCGGGCCCCTCGACCACCTCGAATCCAACCGCCACGAAGAAGTCCTCCATGCGCTCGATGGTGCGCGTCACCGGGTGACAGCCGCCAGCGCTGCGCCGCCTTCCCGGCAAGGTCACATCGATGCGCTCGCTCAGCAGCTGCTGCTCGAGCGCGTCGCGTTCGAGCTGGGTGCGCCGCGACACCAATCCCTGCTCAAGTCGTTCCTTCAGTCGGTTGATTTCCGCACCGCGTGCGCGACGCACCTCGGCATCGAGCTGCCCAAGCTGTTTCAGGTACCGGGTCAGCTCGCCCTTCTTTCCGAGATGGCGTACACGCAGTTCCTCGAGTTCGGCGAGCGAGGTGGCCATTGCTGCTGCAGCCAGCGCACTGCTGACGACCTGCGTCAGTTCGTCCATGGCAAGGTTCCTGTTTTCGGGATCGTGATGGCGCAAGCCGTGCGCAATGAAAAAAGGGAAAGAACTGCCGCTCTTTCCCTTCCCTGTTTCGATCATCGACGGCGACGGGCGTGCCACAAAGGTGACTCGCCCGCCCGGTTTCACGCGAGAGCGGTTCTCGCCTTCTCGACGATTGCCGTGAATGCCGGCTTGTCGTGCACCGCCAGGTCGGCAAGCACGCGCCGATCAAGTGCCACCTCGGCCTTGCGCAGACCATCGATCAGACGGCTGTAGCTGAGACCGTTGGCCCGCGAGGCGGCGTTGATTCGCGTGATCCACAGCGCACGGAACTGGCGCTTGCGCTGGCGACGGTCACGGTAGGCGTACTGACCCGCCTTGATGACCGCCTGCTTGGCAACCCGGAACACGCGGCTGCGGGCACCGTAGTAACCCTTTGCACGGTCCAGAATCTTCCTGTGTCGGCGTCGTGCGACGACACCACGTTTGATACGGGGCATGATCTATATCCTCAGATTATTGATGACATCACTTGTCGCGCAGCATGCGTGCAACCTGGAGTTCGTCCGCCGGACTGAACGCTTCGGTGCCGCGCAACTGACGTTTGCGCTTGGTCGTCATCTTCGTGAGGATATGGCTCTTGTTTGCGTGCTTGCGCTTGTAACCGTCGCCGGTTTTCTTGAAGCGCTTCGACGCCCCGCTGTGTACCTTTACCTTGGGCATTTTCACTGACTCCGCATTTCATGTGACTGCAACGCTGTTGAAGTGAGCAAGCTCACTTCTTCTTCTTGGGAGCGAGGACCATGGTGAGCTGACGGCCTTCCATCTTCGCGTGCTGTTCCACCACCGCATGCGGTTCGAGTTCGGCTTCGATGCGCTTTATCAGCTCCATCCCGATCTCCTGGTGGGCCATCTCGCGACCCCGGAAGCGCAGTGTCACCTTGGCCTTGTCTCCATGCTCCAGGAAACGTACCAGGTTGCGCAGTTTGACCTGGTAATCCCCTTCCTCCGTCCCTGGCCGGAATTTCACTTCCTTCACCTGGGTAATCTTCTGCTTCTTCTTTGCGGCGCTCTTCTGCTTCTTGGCTTCGAACACATACTTTCCGAAGTCCATGACCTTGCAGACCACCGGTTCCGCATCCGGTGCGATCTCCACCAGATCCAGTCCTGCCTGTTCTGCATTGCGCAGCGCTTCGTCGATCGGGACGATCCCCAGCTGCTTGCCTTCCTGATCGATCAGTCGTACCTGACGGGCACGAATCTCTCCATTTACCGCAAACCGTTTTGTTTCGGATTTCAAGTGTTTATCAACCTTCCATGAAAAAATCAGCCGTGACGTCCCAGGTCCGTGTCGAGATGGGCAGTGAACTCGTTCAGAGTCATCGTGCCCAGATCCTCACCACGCCGAGTCCGCACGGCCACCGTTGCCGATTCTGCCTCGCGATCCCCAACTACCAGCAGAAAAGGCAGCTTGTCGAGAGTATGCTCGCGAATCTTAAAGCCAATCTTCTCGTTCCTCAAGTCGCTCATCACCCTGAAACCCTTGTTTTTCAAGGCTTCTTCGACATGAATGGCGTATTCACGCTGCGCGTCGGTAATATTCATCACCACAGCCTGCACCGGCGCCAGCCACGCAGGGAACGCGCCCTCGTGGTGCTCGATCAAAATACCGATGAAGCGTTCGAAGGAACCGAGCACCGCACGGTGCAGCATCACCGGTGTCTGCCGGCTGCCATCCTCGGCGACATACTCGGCATCGAGACGGCCCGGCATCGAGAAATCGACCTGGATCGTGCCGCACTGCCAGACCCGACCAATGCAGTCGCGCAGCGAAAACTCGATCTTCGGTCCGTAGAAGGCACCCTCACCGGGCAGCAGCTCCCAGTCGAGCCCCTTGGCATTCAGCGCCTCGGCAAGTGCCTGTTCGGACTTGTCCCACACCTCGTCGCTGCCGACGCGCTGCTCGGGGCGCGTCGAGAGGCGGTAGATCACCTCGGTGAAACCGAAGTCGGCGTAGACCTCGTGCAGCAGGTCGATGAACTGTGCAACCTCGGTCTGGATCTGCGCCTCCGTACAGAAGATGTGTGCATCGTCCTGGGTGAAACCACGCACGCGCATCAGACCATGCAGCGAACCGGAGGGTTCGTTGCGATGGCAGGAGCCAAACTCCGCCAGTCGCAACGGCAGATCGCGGTAGCTCTTCAGTCCCTGGTTGAACACCTGTACATGGCAGGGGCAGTTCATCGGCTTCACCGCGAAATCACGCTCCTCGCTCTTCAGCGTGAACATGTTCTCGGCAAACTTCTCGGCATGCCCCGAGCGCTGCCACAGGCTGAGATCGACGACCTGCGGCGTACGGATCTCCTGATAGCCCCGGCGTGCCAGTTTCTCGCGCATGTACTGCTCGATCGCCTGGTACAGGGCCCAGCCACGCGGGTGCCAGAACACCATCCCCGGCGCTTCCTCCTGGGTGTGGAACAGTCGCAGCTTCTTGCCGATGCGTCGGTGATCGCGCCGCTCCGCCTCGGCGATGCGATGCAGATAGGCGTCCAGTGACTTGCGGTCGGTCCAGGCAGTGCCGTAGATCCGCTGCAGCATGACGTTGCGCGAATCACCACGCCAGTAGGCACCGGCCAGCTTGGTGAGTTTGAAGGCCTTGAGCCTGCCAGTGCTCGGCACGTGCGGGCCACGGCACAGGTCGATGAAGTCACCCTGCCGGTACAGCGAAATCTCCTCGTTGGTCGGGATCGAGGCAATGATCTCGGCCTTGTAGTCCTCGCCAAGTCCGCGAAAGAAGGTCACCGCCTCGTCACGCGCCAGCACGCTGCGCTCGAGCGGAATGTCAGCGTCGGCCAGCTCCGCCATGCGCTTCTCGATTGCCGCCAGATCCTCCGGCGTGAACGCACGTTCGAAGGCAAAGTCGTAATAGAAGCCGTCCTCGATCACCGGCCCGATCGTGACCTGCGCCGAGGGGAACAGCTGCTTGACTGCCTGGGCGAGCAGGTGCGCGGTCGAGTGGCGAATGACCTCGAGTGCATCCTCCGAGCGCTCGGTGACGATCGCCAGCGCTGCGTCCCGATCGATCGTGTACGAGGTATCGACGAGTCGACCATCGACGCGTGCAGCAAGCGCGGCACGGGCGAGACCGGCGCCGATGCTGGCGGCCACATCGGCGACACTCAGTGGTGCGTCGTAATGGCGCTGACTGCCGTCGGGCAGGGTGACGGTAACGGACATCTGGGCTTCCCCTGGCGGTGGTGGCCCTGACGAGAGGCCTCTTGTTCCACCGGAACGTATTGTCTGCGCGAGCTGTGTTCACCCACCGCGACGGCACGTCTTCGCGTGCCGAAAGTGGTAGGCCCGACTGGGGTCGAACCAGCGACCTCTACCATGTCAAGGTAGCGCTCTGACCAACTGAGCTACGGGCCTGCAAGCAGGCGCGCATTATACTGGCTCGGGTTGACGCTGCAAGCATGCGCCGTGCCATCGCCCGGGGCGGCTGCGGGCCATGTGAAACATGGTGGTTCGGGGGAGGCCCGACACCCGGGCACCCCTGCCAGCACGGTCTCCCGCAGGCGATGCACACCAGGGAAAAACGCTCCATCTACCACCTGCATGGCAACTCGGGGCAAATATGCCACACTCGCTCAGCCGGGCACCGGGAGGCTCGATGGACGTCTTTTCACTGCGCGACCACGTCATCGCGGACCATGAAGAGTTCGCACGCTCGTTCACGACCATCCGTGCACACGACCTGCCCGACTGGGCCCACGACTTGGACCACACCGGCGCGCCGTTCCCCTGGAACCCCGAGCGCCGCGCCCGGCTGCGCGCCGAACTCGACGCGTACTACGCCCGCCTCTACGGCCTCAGCCGCGACGAACTGCGCTACATCCTCGACCCCGCCGACCTCATGGGTGCCGACTACCCCAGCGAAACCTTCCGCGTGCTCAAGAACAACGAGGAACGCCAATTCAACGAATACCGCACCCGCCGCCTCGTGCTGGAGGCATGGGACAATCTGCAGCAAGGAGGGCTGCACTGATGTTCAAGCAACTGCATCTCAAGAATTTCAAGGCCTGGGTCGACACTGGGCCGCTCGAGTTGAAACCCGTCACCATGCTTCTGGGCACGAATTCTTCCGGCAAGTCTTCGCTTATCCAGAGCCTGTTGTTGCTCAAGCAGACCGTGCAGTCTCCTGACCGCACGATTCACCTGAATCTGGGCGGCGACGAGATCAACGATCTGTTCAATTTCGGCGGCTTTGATGACGTCCTGAACCAGTCGGGGCGGTCCTCACGTCAGTTTTCGCTGTCCTTCGAGTTTCAACGCCACGAAACCGACAAGCGGGTCAACGGAAAATTCCAATGCACGTATAGAAAGACCGCCTCGGGCAGCGTTGTGGTTCAGGAACTCGTACTGAGGAGTGACGAACGTCGATTCCGGGCGGTCAGACAAGACCCACGCACATTCTCGATCTCCGTGGACGACGAGGCCAAGCCAAGGATGGAGGGGCGCAACTTCGCACCCGAACGCTCAATTGCCTTCTCGGCGGAAACGATTGCCAAGCTCGATGAGGATGGGCCGGTGGTCGAGGACCTCAGCCTGGCCATTCGCCGTGAGCTGGAGGGGATCAGCTACCTTGGGCCGTTGCGCCGCAAGCCGGAGCGCGACTATCCATGGAACAAGACCAAGCCGGGCGACGTGGGAAGTGATGGTCGCGGCGCCGTCGATGCCCTGCTTGCCAGCGTGCTACTGAGGGGAGAGGCGCAGGGCGAGGTGGTCGAAGGGGTATCCAAGTGGTTGAAGCGTATGGGCGTGGCGCAGAAGCTGGAAGTCCGGCAGCAGGGGCGTTCCAACCGTTACGAACTGGTCGTGAACCGCGACGGTATCGCGTGCAACCTGCGCGATGTGGGTATCGGCGTATCGCAGGTGCTGCCGGTCCTCGTGGTGGCGTACTTCGCTCCTTCCGGGAGCACGGTCATACTGGAAGAGCCGGAAATTCACCTGCACCCGCTTGCGCAGTCCGTGCTTGCCGAATTGTTCGTGGAGGTCAGCAGGGAGCGCAATGTGCAGTTCATCGTCGAAACCCACTCCGAGCACCTGTTCCGCCGCATGCAGACGCTGGTTGCTCGGGGAAAGATGAGCACGGACCAGGTTGCCATGTACTTCGTAGAGCGTGCGCGTGCCAAAGCAGTGTTGCGCGCTCTCGAAATGGACGAATTTGGGCGCGTACCGAACTGGCCCAAGGATTTCTTTGGTGACGCTCTGGGTGAGACGCGCGAACAGGCAAGGCTGATGTTCGATCGCATGAAGAAGAAAACGTCATGAGGGCGCGCTACGTGGTGGATACGAACGTGCTGATCGCCGCTAGCGCCGCCGACCCAACCCACCCTTCCGATATTGATGCCACTCCGGCTGAACCGGAGTGGCGGCAGAAGGTGTGGGAGTGGCTGGACGAATTCGATCGCAGTGATTCGCGCCTGGTTCTTGATCACATGGACAGGATCAGAGGGGAATACAGGGGGAGTCGCTACCTGAACGAGCAGTCGTTCGGAATTCAGGTGACGCTGCACAAATGGGATTTGTGCCAATGTGATTTCGTCCAGGTTGAATACGACGATCATGGAGACGGCATCCTGCCGGACTCGCTCGTGAACGTCGTTCACGACAGAGCCGATCGAAAAATGGTGGCTGCCGCGCTGGCCAGTCACGAGGAGTTCGGTGAAGGCTGCGTGGCCTTCGCCGGTGATACGGACTGGCACGACTGGGAAAAAGCTCTGGCCGCACACCACGTGTTGCTGGAGCCGATCATCGAGGAATGGTCGCGTGCCAAGCACGCGGCGAAGAAAAAGCGCTGAAGGATGATGTGATGCCGGTGGATTTCTTCCGCTTCCCCCACACCCCCCATATCGCCTGGCTGGGCGAGGGTTCGCCGCGTGATGACAAGCTGCTGGCACCCGAGGAAATCGCCGAGTTGCTGAGTGGCCCGGTGGTGGTGGAGGAAAAGCTGGACGGCGCAAACCTCGGTTTTTCGGTCGCGGCTGACGGCACGCTGCGCGCGCAGAACCGCGGCCAGTACCTGATGTCACCGTACCACGGCCAGTTCCAGCGCCTGTCGGAGTGGCTGGCGTTGCATGGTGATGGTCTTGTGGCGGCGCTGGGCGAAAACCTGATTGTTTTCGGCGAGTGGTGCGCGGCACGGCACTCGCTGGACTATCCGACGCTGCCGGACTGGTGGCTGATGTTCGACGTCTACGACCGCCACGAGGGTCGTTTCTGGAGCACACGGCGGCGTAATGCGCTGGCTGCCGGGCTTGGGCTGAGCGTGGTGCCACGCATTGCCGAAGGCCGGCAGACCGTGGCCTCGCTGCGCAAGCTGGTGGCCGCGAGAGCGAGCCTCTACCGCGATGGTTCGCTGGAGGGTGTAGTGGTCCGCCGTGAAAGCGCCGATTGGCTGGAAGCGCGCGGCAAGCTGGTGCGGCAGGACTTCACCCAGGCCATCGATGGGCACTGGAGGAACCGGCGCATCGAGTGGAACCGGATAAGTTACGGTTCTGCGCCGGACTGAGCCCTGGGCGGCGGCAAATGCGCAGGAGCGGCTCGCCCCCCGCAACGGCCTGCTGCTGGCAGTACACTACGACGCGCTGTTCGACAGGGGGCTGAT
>CAZSYV010000012.1:0-9623 GCA_964610955.1 uncultured Klebsiella sp.
CACTCACGACACGCGGGCGCCAACCCGTACCCATGCATCCGGGTCAGCGCCGCATCAGGTTGAGGATCACGGTCAGCACCAGACTGACGATGATCATCGAGGTGATCGGAAGCAGGACTCGCGTGCGCCCGCTGCGCAGGTCGATGTCGCCAGGCAACCGGCCGAACCACCCGGTCAGCCACGGCGCGTACTGCAGTGCGATGCCGATGACCACCAGGATCAACCCGGCGGTGATCAGCCAGCGCGCCATTGCTCGTGACCGCAGCGGGCGTCAGTGCTGCTCAGAGCACCTCGAACAGCCCGGCCGCCCCCATGCCGCCACCGACACACATGGTGACCACCACGTACTTCACGCCACGACGCTTGCCCTCGCGCAGGGCATGCGCAACCATGCGTGCACCGCTCATTCCGTACGGGTGACCGATCGAGATCGCACCACCGTTGACGTTCATGCGCTCGTTCGGGATTCCCAGACGGTCCCGGCAGTAGATGACCTGCACGGCAAACGCCTCGTTGAGCTCCCACAGACCGATGTCGTCCATCTTCAGGCCATGCTGCTTCAGCAGCTTCGGCACGGCGAAGACCGGCCCGATGCCCATCTCGTCGGGCTCGACACCCGCGACCGCAATGCCGCGATAGAGCCCCATCGGTGTGATGCCACGCTGTGCCGCCAGCGTGCCGTCCATGACCACGCAGGCTGCCGCGCCGTCGGAGAGCTGACTGGCGTTGCCGGCGGTGATGCAGCCGCCCTCGAGCACGGGCTTCAGGGCGCGCAGGCCATCGAGCGTGGTATCGGCACGATTGCCCTCATCGAGTGCCAGCGTCACCTGCCTGTGGCTCACCTCACCGGTGGCCTTGTCCTTCACCGCAACGCGGGTCGTGACCTCGATGATCTCGTCGGCGAATATTCCGGCCTGCTGCGCCGCGGCCGTGCGCTGCTGGCTCTGCAGGGCATACTCATCCTGGCGCTCGCGCGGGATGCCATAGCGATTGGCTACCACCTCGGCCGTCTGCAGCATCGGCATATAGGCGTTTGGCTGCAGCTCCTTCAGGCGCGGATCGACACGGCGATACATGTTCTGGTGCTCGTTCTGCACCAGGCTGATGTGCTCGAGGCCACCGCCGACGACGACCCGCATGCCGTCGTACATGATCTGCTTCGCCGCGGTTGCGATCGTCATCATCCCCGAGGAACACTGGCGATCCATCGTCATGCCGGGAACGCTCACCGGCAGCCCGGCAGAGAGTGCCGACATGCGCCCGATGTTCAGGCTGGTCGTTCCCTGCGGCATGGCACAGCCCATGATCACATCGTCGATTTCCGCCGGATCGACTCCCGCGCGCTCGACGGCGGCACGAACCGCCAGTCCACCCATGGTGGGTGCCTCGGTGTCGTTGAACAGGCCACGATAGGCCCTGCCGATCGGCGTGCGCGCGCTCGATACGATGACTGCGTCGTTCATTTCCTGCTTCTCCCTACGTGTCCGGATGGCGATGGCCATGGATGATGGTACGCATTGTCCGGTGTCTGCCCCTGTGATGCCAGCCCTGTCCGGCGCCGGAGTGCTACCATCCGGCACATTTCATCGATGAGGCACCCCATGAGTGCAGACCTGCAGCGCCTGCTCGAGGCGCTTGAGCTGGAACAGCTGGACACGCTGGTCTTTCGGGCCACGACCCCACGCAGCCGCAACCCGCGCGTCTACGGTGGGCAGGTGCTCGCACAGGCCCTGAGCGCGGCCGACCGCTGTGTCTCGCATGAACAGAAGGCACACTCGCTGCACGCGAACTTCCTGCGCCCGGGTGATCCGTCCACTCCGATCATCTATGAAGTCGATCCGGTCCGCGACGGGCGACGCTTCGGCACGCGCCTGATCAAGGCGCGCCAGGGCGACAAGGTGATCTTCAGTGCCTCGATCTCGTATCAACGTCCCGAACGGGGACTGGAGCATCAGGCACCGATGCCGCAGGTACCGGCACCCGAGCCGCTCGAGCGCCATTACGATTTTGCGCACTTCAGCGCAGATGAAGGGCACGCAGGTCAGCGTACGCCCGAGTGGAATCCGATCGAATACCGTCCGCTGATCCGCAAGTGGCACGGGCCATTGGAAGCACAGCCCCCGCGCACCGGTGTATGGATGCGCGCCGACGGTACGCTGGGCGATGATCCCGCCATGCACGCGCGGCTCCTGATGTACATGTCCGACAGCTTCCTGATGCCTACCTCGCTGCTGCCGCACGGACTCGCCTTCGACGACCCACGCATCGAAACCGCAAGCCTGGACCATGCGTTGTGGTTCTATGGTGATGCTCGCGCCGATGAGTGGATTTTCTACGAGCTCTACAGCCCACGCAGCGGCGGGGGGCGCGGCTTCAACCTGGGGTCGATGTACACACGCGATGGCCGGCTGATCGCGACCACCGCACAGGAGGGATTGATGCACCTGCGCACGGAAGCAGGATGAGCGACTGCATCCCCCCCGGCGGTGTTCGGGCTATCCTGCCGGGAACAGATCCGGACGAATGGGAGCTGAAGCGATGAACGGAGCCGAAGCGCTGGTGCGCACATTGCTCGACGCGGGTGTGGAAGTGTGTTTCGCCAACCCGGGAACCTCGGAGATGCATTTCGTGGCAGCCCTCGATCGCGTGCCGGGGATGCGCTGCGTGCTGGGACTGTTCGAGGGGGTGGTGACGGGTGCTGCCGACGGCTACGCGCGCATCGCCGGCAAGCCGGCGGCAACCCTGCTGCATCTGGGGCCAGGCCTGGGGAACGGATTCGCGAACCTGCACAACGCCTACCGTGCGCAAGTGCCGATCGTGAACATCGTGGGTGACCACGCAACATATCACCTGCAATACGACACGCCACTCACCTCCGATATCGCCGGCATCGCTGCCCCGGTCTCGCGCTGGGTGCATTCCTCCGCATCCAGTGACGAGCTGCCACAGGACGCCGCCGATGCGGTTGCGGCGGCGACCGAGGCACCGGGGCGCGTCGCAACACTCATTCTGCCGGCAGACGTCTCCTGGGGTGAGTGCACCGGTGTCGCATCGATTCCTTCCCGGCCACTGCCTGCACGCTGCGCGTACGACAGTGCGATCGACGCCTGTGCTGCAGCGCTGCGCTCGGGCGAACCGGCAATGATCATTCTGGGTGGTCACATCCGCAGCGCCGAACTCGAGCTCGGCGCACGCATCGCGGCGAGTGCAGGTGCGCGGATTGCGGTCGAAACCTTTGCGACACGCCTGCCCTGGGGTGCAGGGCAGCCGCAGTGCGAGCGCATCACCTACCTCGCCGAAGCCGCGATCGAGCAGCTGAAATCAGTGCGCAGGCTGATCCTGGTCGCCACGCGCGAGCCAACCTCGTTCTTTGCCTACCCCGGTGTGCCGGGACGGGTGACGCACGAGGAGTGCGAGGTGCTGGTACTCGCCGAACCACACCAGGATCGACTCGACGCGCTCGAGCGCCTCGCCGATGCGCTGCGCCTGGCACCGGTCGAGCCGCCACGCTGCGAACTGCGCCTGCCGGCCGTGCCACAGACCGGCCCACTCGACACCGCAGTCGTCGCCGATGTGATCGCCGCGCTGCTGCCCGAGCACGCAATCCTGGTCGACGAAGGCATCACCGGGGGCATGGAGGTCTTCACGCGCACACGCAACGCCCGTCCGCACCAGTGGATCTCGCAGACCGGGGGCGCCATCGGCTGGGGCCTGCCCGCGGCAATCGGCGCCGCCATCGCGGCGCCTCAACGCAAGGTGATCTGTCTCGAGGGCGACGGCAGTGCCATGTACACGATCCAGGCGCTGTGGACGCTGGCGCGTGAGAATCTCGACGTGGTGGTCGTGCTGTTCGCGAATCGCGACTATGCGATCCTGCAGCTCGAATATCTGCGTGTGGGTGCTGCGGGGATGGGTGCGAACGCGCGCTCGATGCTGCACATCGGCAACCCCGACATCGACTTCCTCATGCTGGCTCGCTCGATGGGCGTCGCTGCAACACGGGCGCACGATGCTGCCAGCCTTGCGAATCGCTTTGCCGAGGCGGTCGGCACGCGGGGCCCACACCTGATCGAGGTGCTGATGCCTGCACTGCAATGAGGGAGGTCAGCCTTTCGGCTTGAATGACCTGCCAGTAACCGCCGCGCCACCAGCCGGGGGGGAGGCGCTGCGCGAGCTGCGCCGACGCTCGTCACCCTTCGGTGAGGTACTTGATTTGCGCTCATCGAGTGCCTTCTCGATTCGCTCGACCATCTCGCGTGTGAATTTGACTTTTCCCATCGCTGCCATTCGCCTGTCGACACGCACCACCGCCTGCAGCACTGCTGCCATGCGGACCGGAGCCTGTGGACGGCTTCGTCATCAGCCGTCACGCCATGCCGAAAGAAGAATAGACGGCAAACGTCGATTTATCGAATCGAACGGGCTGCGCGTTCCTTTTCGATCAGAAAATCAACGACTTTCAGCATCTCGGCCTGCGATCCGGCCGAACGGCCCGAAACACGGTATTTGCCTGCAACGATCAACTCCGGCGTACCGGTGATGCCATAGCCGCGTGCACGCGCATCCGCCTGCTTGACGGCACTCTCGACACCAAAAGAGGAAAACACCTTGCGAAACTGCTCTTCCGGCACACCATGCTGGGCGAAGAAACGAGCCAGCTCATCGACGTTGGCGAGTCGCTTGCGCGCCGAGCCCTCGGCGTTCAGCGCGGCAAACAGGGGCTCGTTCATGCGGTCGAGCACCCCGAGCGCCTTCGCCGCATAGAAAGCCTGGGCATGCACGGCCATCGCCTGGTTCCAGATCGCCGGGGAGCGGTGGAAATCGACATCCGCGGGAAGCGTCTTGCGCCATTCCTCGATCAGCGGTTCAAGGTGAAAGCAGTGGATGCAGCCGTACCAGAAAACCTCGACGACCTCGATTTTGGCGGGATCGGCAACCGGCACCTCGTGCGCCAGGCGCATGTAGTGCGTGCCCTCGACGTAGCGTGGTGCGGGATCGGCCGCCATGGCCACGACGGGAATGCACAGCAGCAGTGCAACGACGGCGAGGAAACGCTTCATGCGTCCAGTCTCCATCTCGAATGGGCAGGAAAGGGCCGACCACACCGCATCGGACACCGTCCGATCGGGATCGTTTGGTCGTTCGGGCAACAACGTGCCGCAAACGTGCATTTCTACCCGTTTGCGGCGCCGTGGCCGTACTCAGTGCAGGCCGGAGGCGTAGCTGGCAACCGCCTCGAGTTCCTTGTCACTGAGACGAGCGGCAACATCGCGCATGATGCGTGTGTCACCGTCGTTGGTGCGCTCGTCGTTACGGAACTTGCGCAATGCGCTCGCAATGTAGTCGGCATGCTGACCACTGAGCACTGGATACTTCGCCGGTCCGTTGCCAGCGGCGGTTGGAGAATGGCAGGCCGCACACGCTGCGACACCCTTCTCGCGGATACCCGCGCGGTAGATGCTTTCACCCAGCTCGAGCAGCGATTCCTTCGTTGCGCCCCGGGTCGAGACCTGCGACTCGTAGTAGGCCGCCATGTTCTCCATGTCCTGATCGCTCATCGCATCGAGCTGACCGATCATCTCCGGAACCGGCCGTGCATCGCTCTTGATGTCCTGCATCTGCTTCAGCAGATAGCTGGCATGCTGGCCGGCAAGCTTTGGAAAGTTCGGTATCAGGCTGTTGCCGTCGACGCCATGACAGGCGCCACACTGCACGGCCTTTGCCTGACCGGCCTCTGCATCACCCGCCGCGTGCACGCCGCCCGCCAGGGCGCAGGCGGCAACCATCATTGCGATTGTCTTGATCACGGTCTCGGATCCTTTGTTATCGACAGGAAGCGCGAGGCCGGTGCATCAGGGCGCCGGCTTCATCATGAACTCGATCAGTTCCTTGAACTCGGCGTCGGTGCAATCGTTGCACATTCCCCGGGGCGGCATCGCGTTCAGGCCGTTCTTGGCGATGGTCACCATGCCATCGATGCCCCCTGCAGCTTCCAGACGCGGCTGCCACGCTGCCACGTCATGCGTCTTTGGCGCACCAGCCACACCCTGGGCATGGCACATCGTGCACGATTTCGGGTACAGCTCATCGACACTGCGATCGGCATATGCAAACGACGAGCTCAGGGCCAGAGCCATAGCAGCCACTGCGAATTTGTTCATCATCGACTCCTGTAACACAGGTTTGTGGGTTGCCATCGTCCCGGATCGAACCCCGAGGGCGCGTGCTAGACTGCCCGGAAACCAAGGCCGGCGAAGTATAGCAAAGCGGGTTTCCAACATGAAACGGGAGGATTGGCCTTTTGCCGGCATTCACTGACACGCCCGACTATCGACGCGCAAGCTTCATCCTGAGTGCAGCGCGCCTTGCGCAGTGCCCGCCGGATCAAGGCATCGAGGTGGCGTTCGCCGGTCGATCGAACGCCGGCAAGTCGAGCGCCATCAATGCAATCTGTGCACACGGAAAACTCGCGCGCACCAGCAAGACGCCCGGCAGGACGCAGCAGATCAACTTCTTCGTGCTCGACGAGGGTCGCCGGCTGGTCGATCTGCCAGGCTACGGCTTCGCGCGCATCCCCGAGGAGCTGCGTCGCGCCTGGGGACGGCTGGTCGAGGGCTATCTGCGCGAGCGGCGTTCGCTTGCGGGGATCGTGCTGCTGATGGACGTGCGCCATCCGCTGAAGGAGCAGGATCGGCAGCTGATCGACTGGGCAGGTACCCTGGCGATTCCGCTGCATGTGCTGCTGACCAAATCCGACAAGCTTTCACGTGGTGCGGCACAGGGTGTGCTGCAAACCGTGCGCCGTGATCTGAGCAACAGACCGGATACCACCGTACAGCTCTTTTCCGCACTGAACGGCACGGGAATCGACGAGGCACGGACACGGCTCGACGCATGGTTCGGCGCAGCCCCCGCAGGCTGAGCGTCCTGCGCCGACGCAGCGATCAGTGTGCCTCGTCCCAGTTCGCTCCGCTGCCCACATCGACGATCAGCCTGACCACCAGCGAGGCGGCGCCCCCCATCAGCTCACGCACCCGCTCATCGAGCTCGGCAGCCGCGTCCGCGCGCACCTCGAATACCAGCTCGTCGTGCACCTGCAACACCATCGAGGCTGGAAATTCACTGTCACGCAGCCAGGCATCGATGGTGATCATGGCACGCTTGATGATGTCGGCCGCAGTGCCCTGCATCGGTGCATTGATTGCAGTACGCTCGGCAGCCTGGCGGGTTGCCGGATTGCGTGCACGGATGTCGGGGAGATAGAGGCGGCGCCCGAACAGGGTTTCGACATAGCCGTCCGCCGCCGCCTGACGCCGCGTGCGCTCCATGTAGTCCTGCACGCCCGGGTAGCGGCTGAAGTAGCGATCGATGTACGCCTGCGCCTGCGCGCGGCCGACACCAAGCTGCTTCGCCAGGCCGAACGCCGACATGCCGTAGATGAGACCGAAGTTGATCGTCTTGGCGCTGCGTCGCTGGTCGGCGTCGACCGCATCGATGGCGACGCCAAACACCTCTGCCGCAGTCGCCCGGTGCACGTCATGACCCTGCTCGAAGGCCTCGATCAGGCCGCGATCGCCGGAGAGGTGCGCCATGATGCGCAGCTCGATCTGCGAGTAGTCGGCAGCCAGCAGGCGGTAGCCCGGCGGGGCGATGAACGCCTGGCGAATGCGCCGCCCCTCCGGGGTACGCACCGGAATGTTCTGCAGGTTCGGGTCGGTCGAGGAGAGCCGGCCAGTCGCAGTGACCGCCTGCTGGTACGAGGTATGCACACGCCCGGTGCGCGCAGACACCTGCTGCGGCAGGCGGTCGGTGTAGGTGGATTTCAGCTTCGCCAGCGAACGGTACTCGAGGATCACGCGGGGCAGTTCGAACTGCTCCGCGAGTTCATGCAGCACGGGCTCCGCCGTCGATGGCTGCCCGGTCGGTGTCTTGCCAATGCTCGGCAGCCCGAGCTTGCCGAACAGGATCTCCTGCAGTTGCCGGGGTGATGCCAGGTTGAATGCCTGCCCGGCAAGCAGATGCGCCTGGGCTTCGATCCCGAGCAGCCTTTCACCAAGTTCACGGCTGTGACGGGCAAGCAGTGCCGTGTCGATCAGCGCGCCCTGGCGCTCGAGGCGCGAGAGCACCGGCACCAGCGGCATCTCGATCTCCTCGAACACGGCTCGCAGGCGTGGCTGTTGCTCGAGCTGCGGCCACAGCACACGGTGCAGGCGCAGCGTGACGTCGGCATCCTCGGCCGCGTAGGGGGTCGCGTCCTCGATCTTCACCTGTTCGAAACCGATCTGCTTCGCCCCCTTGCCGGCAACATCCTCGTAACGAATGGTGCGCAGCCCGAGATGGCGCTGTGCGAGGGTGTCCATGTCGTGGCGCGAGGCAACCGAGTCCAGCACATAGGACTCGAGCATCGTGTCCCAGGCAATGCCGCGCAGCGTGATGCCGTGGTTCGCCAGCACGTTGATGTCGTACTTCAGGTTCTGCCCGATCTTGCGCGGCTGCTCGGCCTCGAGCAACGGGCGCAGCGCACCGAACACCTCTTCGGCATCGAGCTGCTGCGGTGCACCGAGGTAGTCGTGACCAAACGGTATGTAGGCAGCGTGGCCCGGCTCGAGTGCCAGCGAAATCCCGACCACGCGGGCAGCCATGTAGTCCAGGCTGGTCGTCTCGGTGTCGACGCTGAAGCACTCGCTGCTCGCCAGCCTCGCGACCCAGCCCTCGAGCGTGGCGCGATCCTGAACCGCCTCGTAGACCACACCCGGCCCACCGTCGGCGCCCGACACGGCACCGCCACCATCCCCGCCCCCAGCGCGCAGCAGCTCCTCGCGCCAGCCCTGGAACTCGAGATCCTCGAACCAGCGCAGCAGCGCGTCACGATCGGGTGCCGCAATGGCAAGCGAGCGCCAGTCGATGTCAAGCTCGAGGTTGGTGCGGATCGTTGCCAGATCACGCGACAGCAACGCCTGTTCGCGCCCGGCCTCGAGTCGGGCACGCAGGGATTTCGCTCCACGCAGCGGCAGTGTGGCGACTGCGTCGAGGTCATCGTAGATCGCATCGATGCCACCGAGGTGCTGCAGCAGGCCAAGAGCTGTCTTCTCGCCGACGCCGGGGACACCGGGAATGTCATCGATCTTGTCGCCCATGAGCGCCAGCAGATCGACGACCTGTGTTGGTGCAATGCCAAAGCGTTGCCGTACGCCGGCAGTGTCGAGCACCGTATCGTTCATCGTGTTGATCAGCGTGATGTGCTCGTCGACCAGCTGCGCAAGGTCCTTGTCTCCGGTCGAGATCAGCACCTGGGCATCCGCTGCCTGCGCGACACGCGCGAGCGTACCGATCACATCGTCGGCCTCGACTTTCGGAATGCAGAGCAACGGCAATCCCATCGCCCGCACGATCGCGTGCAGCGGTTCGATCTGCGCGCGCAGCTCGTCGGGCATCGGTGGCCGGCTCGCCTTGTAGGCCGGGTAGATCTGCTCGCGAAAGGTCGGGCCGCTGGCGTCGAACACCACGACCACCGGCGCGCCGGGATACTCGCGACACAGCTTGCGCAACATCGAGACGACGCCACGGATCGCCCCGGTCGGCCTTCCATCCGCAGTCGACAGCGGCGGAAGCGCGTGAAATGC
>CAZSYV010000012.1:9723-36277 GCA_964610955.1 uncultured Klebsiella sp.
AGCACGACCGGTGTCTGCAGCCCGAAGCGTTGCACGAAGTACGCATAGCCATCATGCATTGCAGCAAAGGGGCGATCCTGCAGCCCCGAGAGCTCGGCTGCCATGCGCGCTTCGGCACGGTGCATGCTCGCCGCAAAGGCGTCGAGGCGCAGCTCCTCTTCGCGCACCAGACCCTGCTCCACCAGTACGCGTGCGATCTGCTGCGCAAGCGCAAGGGCGAGCTGCGGATCCAGCCAGACGTGCGGATCGACCACGCCATCGGCGCGTGGGGGCAGCTCGAGCAGCGGCAACAGCGCCGTGTCACGTCGTGGACCAGGCAAGCGCGCAAACAGTGCCTGCAAGGGGTGTTCGAGCGTCGCATCGATCCAGAACACCTGCCGCGCATCACGCAGCAGTCGCATCTGCGAAGGGCGCAGGGCGAAGTCATGTGCAGATGCGCCATCCTCCAGCAGCTGTCGGGCATCGACCTGATCACCGGCGATCGCCACCACGATCAGGTGCAGCGGACGGATGCTGCTGACGACCAGTGGCTGCCCGGAAGGCACCGCGTGCGCGATGCTGCCTGCGACAAGGCCCGGGAGCATCGACACCACGAGAAGGGCGCGCACGGCAAATCGGGAGAACATGCACGACTCCGGGCGAAAAGTTACAATATAACTTCCCGAACGACCTGCCGCGACCGTGGATGCCGCCCTTTCGATGACCGCGTTCACAGCCAGCAATCCGATGTGCCACATCGACTCGATGACACCACAACTCCCGGGACGCTGCCCAGTCCGCACCGGCGCTGCGCCATGAGCGCGTCGAGCCGCCTTCTCGAGGCGCACGCAGTCGACTGGTCGGTCGGCGAGGAAGCCATTCTGAGCAAGGTGTCGCTGACGCTCGAGGAAGGCGAGATCCTCACCATCATCGGGCCAAACGGTGCGGGCAAGACCTCGCTGCTGCGCATCCTGATGGGCCTCGTCACACCCAGCGGTGGCCGCGTGTGGCGCCGGCCGGGACTGCGCATCGGCTACATGCCACAGAGACTGGCAATCGATCCGAGCCTGCCGCTCCGCGTGCGGCGCTTCCTGCGCCTTGCCGAACACGGCGGCCCGATGACGCTGGCCGCAGTTGCCGCAGAAGTAGGCATCGAAGGGCTGCTCGACACACCCCTTGCCGCCGTCTCGGGGGGTGAGTTCCAGCGTGTCCTGCTCGCGCGCGCGCTGTTGCGCGAGCCACAGCTGCTGGTGCTCGACGAACCGGCCCAGCGCGTGGACGTAAAGGGGCAGGCAGAGCTTTACCGTCTCATCGACTCGGTGCGCAAGCGTCACGGCAGTGCGGTGCTGATGATCTCGCACGACCTGCACCTGGTGATGGCGGCCACGGATACCGTGCTGTGCCTGAACCGGCACGTGTGCTGCGCCGGCAAGCCCGAGGTGGTCGGTGCACATCCGGAGTTCCTGCACCTGTTCGGACGCCATGCCGTCCAGGGGCTTGCACTCTATGCGCATCACCATGACCACGATCACGACATCCACGGGCGTGTGGTGGACCACGGCCATGGATGACTTCCTGTTGCGGGCGCTCATCGCCGGGATCGTGATTGCACTGGTCGGTGGTGCACTGGGCAGTTTCCTGGTGTGGCGCCGAATGGCCTTTTTCGGCGACACGCTCGGGCATGGCGCGCTGCTTGGCATCGCGCTGGGGCTGTTCCTCGGCATCGACCTGACGACAGGCGCACTGCTGCTGTGCCTGTCGATAGCCCTTGGCTTCGCCGGTCTGCAGCGCAGTCGCCTGCTCGCTTCCGATACGCTGCTGGCCGTGATCGCCCACGGCGCGCTGGCCTTCGGCATCATCGCGGTGTCGGTGCTCTCACCGCGGCGCGCCAGCCTGGAAAGCTATCTCTTCGGTGACCTGCTCGCCATCACCGATACCGACGTCGCCGTGATCTGCGCGACGGCGCTCGGCGTCGCCGCGGTGACCGTCGGTTGCTGGCGATCCTGGCTGTCGATGGCGGTGGACGAGGAACTCGCCCGGGTGGAAGGCCTTGCCGTCGATCGCCTGCGCCTGGTGCAGATGCTGGTGATCGCTGCACTGATCGGCGTGGCGATGCAGGTGATCGGGGCGCTGCTGATCACCGCGCTGATGATCATTCCGGCAGCAGCGGCACGCGCGTTTTCCCGCTCACCCGAGCAGATGGCAGCCGGTGGCGCAGTGCTGGGCGCACTGGCGGTCGCCGCTGGCCTGTCGGCCTCCTATTTCTTCGACACGCCCGCCGGCCCATCGGTCGTCGCTGCAGCCTGCATCGTGTTCGTGCTCATGCACATGCTGCGCCGCAGGCGCTGAACGCGCCAAACTCAGGGTTCGACGAAGCGCACGACCTGTGGCTGATCGCGGCGCGGCTGCCCAAGGCCGCGCTTGTATTCAGGGCTTTCGGGGTCGAGATCATTCGGACGAATATCATAAAAGCCACAGGCGATGCACTCGCAGGCCGTCCGCTCACCGTCATCGACGACAAACAGCTTGTCGAAGCTTCCGCACTTCGGGCAGGTCGCACCGGCAATCGGGCGGCGTACCATCTTCATCATGAATCCTCCTTCAGACTGGCGGCAAAAACCTCCGGGGCACGCAGCTCACGGATCAACCCCGCCGTATCGGGACGCACCCCGCGCCACAGCAGAAACGCCTCTGCCGCCTGCTCCACCAGCATGCCCAGGCCATCGGCACAGACCCGCGCGTCCGCTGCAGCGGCACACGCGAGGAACGCGGTCGGGGTATCGGCGTAGGCCATATCGTAGCAGGCGCTGCCCGCGAGCACCGACCCGGGAACCGGCGGCACCTCGTGCTGCAGGCTCGCACTGGTCGCGTTGATCACGACATCGAAGGGCACACAGCCGGCCAGATCCGCATAGTCGCAGCCATCGATCCGGCCTGCATCGGCAAAGGCGACAGCCAGCTCCCATGCACGCGCCACGTTGCGGTTGGCGATGGTGAGGGCTGCCGGGCGGCACTCGAGCAGCGGTGCCAGCACACCACGTGCGGCGCCGCCGGCACCAAGCAGCAGCACGCGCTTCCCGCGCAGTGGCCAGCCAAGGTTGATGGTCAGATCACGCACCAGGCCGGGACCGTCGGTGTTGTCGCCCAGAATTCGGCCGTCGTTGATCCACAGGGTGTTGACCGCCTGGGCACGCAAGGCGCGCGCGCTCGGCTGTTGTGCGAAACGGAACGCATCGAGCTTGAACGGCACGGTGACGTTCATGCCACTGCCGCCCTCGGCAAAGAAACGTGTGGCGGCCTCGGCAAAGCCACCGAGTGGCACCAGCAGTCGCCGGTACTCCAGATCCTGTCCGCAGCTCAGCGCAAAGCGGGTGTGGATCTGCGGTGAACGCGAGTGCGCGACCGGGTTCCCGGCAACGACATAGCGATCCGTCATTGCCGTCCATCCGCGGGACGGCGCATCACGCCCAGTCCCTCGGCGCCAGCCAGTGCGACACCAGCTCGGCTTCCGGACTGCCGGGCGCGGCATGCCAGTCGTACTCCCAGCGCACCAGCGGTGGCAGCGACATCAGGATCGACTCGGTGCGCCCCCCGGACTGCAATCCGAACAGCGTGCCGCGATCGTGCACGAGGTTGAACTCGACGTAGCGTCCGCGCCGATAGAGCTGGAAGTCGCGCTGGCGCTGCGTCCAGGGCAGTTCCGCACGGCGCTGCACGATGGGTGCGTACGCGTCGAGGTAGGAGTCGCCGATTGCACGCAGGAACTCGAAGCTGCGCTCGAAACCCCACTCGTCCAGATCATCGAAGAACAGCCCACCGATGCCACGGGGTTCATTGCGGTGCTTCAGATAAAAGTATTCGTCGCACCAGCGCTTGAAGCGTGGGTAGACATCGGCTCCGAAGGGATCGCAGGCGCTGCGCGCGCAGCGGTGCCAGTGCTCGCAGTCCTCGGCGACGGGATAGTACGGCGTGAGGTCGTAGCCACCGCCGAACCACCACACGGGCTGCGCTCCCGCCCGGGTAGCGACGAAGCAGCGCACATTGGCATGCGAGGTCGGTACATGGGGATTCAGTGGATGCACGACCAGCGAAACGCCGGTTGCCGTGAATGCACAGCCCGCGAGCTGCGGGCGTCGCGCCGTGGCCGATGCGGGCAGCGCGGCGCCTTCGATGCGCGAGAAGTTGACTCCCGCCTGCTCGAAGACCCGACCGCCGGCAAGTACGCGAGTCACCCCGCCGCCGCCCGCCGGACGCTGCCAGGCGTCACTGCGAAAATCCGCAGCGCCATCGAGTGCCGCGAGCCCGGCACACAGCCGATCCTGCAGCCCCCGCAGATAATGCTCCACCGCGTCGATGTCGACCGTCACTCCACTCACCTCCGTCTGTATCCCTGCCTGAAGCGATCACCCCGGGCGCAGCACGCGCCCGGTCGATGCATCACGGATCGCGCTCGGGCTGCGCCGACCGCCGAGCTCGCCTGGCAACAGGTAGTCGATGCTGCCGCGAAAGAAATGTCGCACCGCCAGTGCCGTGCGCGCCGGGGGGCGTCCCTGCAGATTTGCCGAGGTCGACAGCAATGGCCTTCCGAAGCGCTCACAAAGCGCCACGGTCTGCAAGTGATCGCTTACTCTGACGGCAACGCTGCGGTGCCGACCCCTGATCCAGCGCGGCACTTCTGCGCCCACTGGAACGATCCAGGTCACCGGGCCGGGCCAGCTCTGCAGCACCGCTTCGCGCCGGGCTGCCTCGAGATGCGCGAGCAGTGGCAGTACCTGGGAAATGCTCCCCGCGACCAGGATGAACCCCTTGTCGGCACGCCGCCCCTTGAGCTGCACGACACTCGCCACGGCGCGCGGGTTCCCGGGATCGCAGGCCAGGCCCCAGACACCCTCGGTGGCATGCGCGACCACACCACCGTCACGCAGCACGCGCACGGCGCGCTCGAGATGCAGACGGTTCAAGGCTGGCACTGTATCGCTCCACAGGATGCGCGGGCAACTTAGCCCAAGCCCCCCGCGCAGACAAGCGCCAGTCTCCCGTGCTCAGCGAATGCGTGTGTAGCCTCCCGCGGAACTCGCCACCAGCCCGTGCAGCTCGAGGCGCACCAGTGCAGCGGTGCAGACGGCAGCACCGAGCCCGCTGCGCGCCACGATGGTCTCGGCGGGAGTCTCCACCCAGGCGGTCATTTCGAGCACGCGCTGCTCGTCACGGTCCAGCTGTGCCGGCACCGGCACCGATTCCGGAACACCCGCGGGCGCATCGGCAACCATCACCTGCGGCCTGAAACGATCGCCAAGTGCACGCAGCACGTCCTCGGCGGTCTCGACCAGCGCAGCGCCGTTGCGCAGGAGTTCATGACAGCCACGGCTCTGGGGGCTGCGCACCGGTCCCGGTACGGCCATCACCTCGCGGTCCTGTTCGAGCGCGCAGTGCGCGGTGAGCAGCGAGCCACTCGGCAGCGCCGCCTCGACCACCAGCACCCCGAGGCTCAGGCCGCTGATGATGCGGTTGCGACGCGGAAAGTTGGCCGGCTCCGGTCGGGTGCCTGGCAGGAACTCACTGACCAGTGCACCACCCCGTTCAAGCAGCGCTGCGGCCAGGCGCCGATGACGGGCGGGATAGACTCGATCCGGCCCGCAGCCGAGCACCGCGATGCTGCGCGCTGCGGCGTCGACGGCACCCTGGTGCGCCGCAGCGTCGATCCCGATCGCAAGTCCACTGGTGACAGTGAGTCCATACTTCGCCAGAGACCCCGCTGTTTCATATGCGTGCTCACGTCCAGCGACACTGGCGTTGCGGCTGCCGACGATCGCGACCTGGGGCGTCGCCAGCACCTCCAGCGCGCCCTGCACGAACAACAGTGGCGGTGGACAGGCGATCTGGCGCAGTTGTTGCGGGTAGTGAGTACTTGCAAGGCCCAGCGCGCCGATGCGCTGCCCATCCAGCCACTCACAGATCGAGGCACTGTGCGCATCGGGCTGGCCACGCAGCGCCGATAAGGCGGCGGTCACCTCCGGACGCAGGCCCAGCTCACGCAGCTGCCGGGAATCGAGCTGCAGCGCAGCGGCTGCCGAACCGGCACGGGCGCAGAGGCGCAGGACCGTCGCCGCCCCCACGCCCGGCAGCGCAAGCAACGACAGCAGGCAGCGAATTTCATGTGATTCATGCATCGATGCGACCTCCGTGTCGCTCTTGGGCCAGCCTCCTGCCGGCCCGGGATGCGGGCGCGATGCCCGCCTCGATCAGGAAGGATTGCTGACCCGGTCGTTGACCCGCAGCGGCTGGCTCGCATTCAGCACCAGCGCGTAGCTCATCTTCTCGAATACGCGAAACACCATCAGCATGCCCGCAGGTGCATCCGGGAGGCGCAGCAGCTCCCCGGTGCGCGGATCGCGAACCACCTCGCCGACCCGGTGGATCGACAGCACGTTGCCGGCCTCGAGCCCATTGCGCTCACCGCGATTCAGCATCACCACATCGTATCGACCGACATTGCTGACCCCACCCTCGACCGCCATGATCAGGCCATCGACCTGCGTCTTCGGCGCACTCGGATAGAACGTGGCGTTGATCTTCTGCTCCACGGCTGGCAGCAGGCGGTCTTCGATCCGCACCTCCTCGTTGCTGCGCTCGACCGACAGCGTGCCGATGTCATGGTCGGTGGCAACCAGCCGGCCTCCGCCGATCTCGATGGCCTCGCGACCCAGCACCTCGCGGGTCTGCGGATCGATGAAGAGCTGAGCTGCCCGGTAGACCCCGAAGTTCGTCTCGCCGTCGGGGAAGGTGCCGCGTGCGTGCAGCTCATCGCCCGCACCGGTGATCACGTGCCCATGGGCACCGGCGACGACATAGGGCGCCGCTCGCAGCGCATCGGGTTCCACGATGCGGCTGCGCGTCAGGAAGGCGTTGATTTCCTCCAGCGGAATGGCGGGGATGGCTTCCTCGCGCGCACTCTCGCGAATCTGCGGGGAGAGCCTGACGGTGCCGCCGGCGCCGCGGTTCAGCACCAGGCGCGGCTGCCCATCGACGTAGACCAGGGTCAGTCGATCTCCCGGATAGATCAGGTGGGGGTTGGCGATCTGCGGGTTGGCATGCCAGATTTCCGGCCACAGCCAGGGCCTGGTGAGGAAGCGACCCGAAATGTCCCACAGCGTATCCCCACGCTGCACGATGTATTCATCGGGATGATCGCTTCGCAGCAGGTTCGCGTCAGCTGCGAGCAGCCCGGCGGCGAACAGGCTGCCGGCAATCACCCCAAGAAAAAACTTTTTCATCACCTTGCCCCTGCGCCGATCAGCGGCCCCGGACACGGCCGTGCGGGGTCGGTTGAAGTGTAGCCAAAGCTGGCCAAATTGCGTATAGAACGACCTGCACGCGGTCTCGCACCACGCGCTTGAGGTAAACTCGCCCGAGCGAGCCTCCCGACACATGGCGTCACTGCGAGGCAAGGCGCTTCAATCCCGGCGAACCGGACACGACCAAACCATGGCAATCCTGGACATCCTCGAGTTTCCCGACCGCCGCCTGCGCACCATCGCGCGCAAGGTCGAACATTTCGACGCGTCGCTGCAGCAGCTGATCGACGACATGTTCGAAACGATGTACGCGGCCCCGGGCATCGGGCTCGCCGCCACCCAGGTGAACGTGCACAAGCGTGTGATCGTGATGGATGTCTCCGAGGACGGCGACCAGCCGCTGGCGCTGGTCAACCCGGAGGTGACCGTGCTGTCGGAGGAGATGTGCGAGTACTCTGAAGGCTGCCTCTCGATTCCGGGCTTCTACGAAGAGGTGCAGCGCCCAGCGCAGGTTCTGGTGCGGGCGCGGGACCGCAACGGCGAGCCGATCGAGCTGCAGCCCACGGGCCTGCTCGCCGTATGCGTCCAGCACGAGGTCGATCACCTCGACGGCAAGCTGTTCGTCGATTACCTGTCCAACCTGAAGCGCCAGCGTATCCGCAGCAAGCTGGAAAAGGCTCACAAGCAGCGCGCCTGAAGCGGGCCGGATCATGCAATGAGCGAGTCACAGCTGAACTGCATCTTTGCGGGTACGCCCGAGTTTGCCGCAGTGATCCTGCAGGCGCTGCTCGAGTCCCCGCTGTGTCGCATCCGCGCGGTCTACACCCAGCCCGATCGCCCCACCGGGCGCGGCCGCCAGCTGGCACCCTCGGCGGTGAAGCAGCTCGCCGAAGCCCGCGGCATTGCGGTGCACCAGCCGGCTTCCCTGAAGGGTGCCGCCGAGCAGGCCGAGCTGGCCGCACTCGAGCCCGATCTGATGATCGTCGCAGCCTACGGGCTGATCCTGCCGGCGGCAGTGCTGGCGATTCCACGCCATGGCTGCATCAACGTCCACGCTTCGCTGCTGCCGCGCTGGCGAGGTGCGGCACCAATCGAAAGGGCGATCGAGGCGGGTGATGCGCGCACCGGCGTGACGATCATGCAGATGGACGCCGGACTCGATACCGGCCCCATGCTGCTCATGCACGACTGCCCGATCAGCGACGAGGATACCGGCGGCTCGCTGCGTGAGCGCCTGGCGCAGGTAGGAGCCCAGGCCACGCTCGAGGCACTCGAGCGACTGCTGAACGGCACCCTGATGGCGCGCGCGCAGGACGAGCGACTGGTGACACACGCGCGCAAGCTGCATCGCGAAGAAGCCCTGCTCGACTGGCGGCTTCCCGCACGCGTTCTCGCCTGGCGGGTGCGCGCGTTCAACCCCGCCAACGTCTGTCACACCACGGTTGCTGGCCAGGTACTGCGCATATGGCTCGCGGAGCCGGCAGCGAGCGCATCGGCCGCGCGCCCCGGCGAGGTGCTCGCAGCCGAGCGCGGGGGCATCACGGTCGCCTGTGGCGAGGGAGCTCTGCGGCTGACCCGCCTGCAACTGCCAGGTGGCAAGGCGATGGATGCCGCAGCACTGCTGAACGGACATGCCGCGCTGTTTCGCCCCGGCACCGTGCTCGGTGAAGCGGTACACGGGTGAGCACACCACGGGTGCAGGCGGCGCGGGCAGTCGCTGCGGTGATCGAAAACCGGAGCACGCTCGACGCAGCGCTCGAGCGCTTCTCCACCTCGCTCGCGGAACGTGATCGCGCACTGGCACGCGAGATCGCCTACGGCGTCTGCCGCCACTATTTCGAACTCGACGCGCTGCTTGCACGGCTGCTCACGCAGCCGCTGAAGGCGCGTGATACGGATCTGCGCGCCCTGCTGCTCTGCGGTCTGTACCAGCTGCGCCACATGCGTGTGCCGGATCACGCAGCGGTGAGCGAAAGCGTCGCTGCCTGTGCTGCGCTCGGCAAGGCCTGGGCACGGGGATTGGTGAACGCGATACTGCGCACGCACCAGAGGCGGCGCAGCCAGCTCGAGGCGAGCCTCGACGAAATCGAGCGCAGCGCCATGCCGCAGTGGCTGATCGAGTCGCTGCGCAGCGACTGGCCCCGCGCGTGGCCCGACATCGTTGCGGCGAGCAATGCCCAGCCACCGCTGACGCTGCGCGTGAACGCGGCACGCGGCACGCGCGCGCAGTGGCTTGCCCGTGCCGGCTCGGTGGGCCTTGGCGCACACGCCGGCGCGCTGGCAGCCGATGCGGTGACGCTTGCCGAGGCATGCGATGTCGCACGGATACCCGGTTTCGCCGAAGGGCTGCTGAGCGTTCAGGACGAGGGAGCACAGCTCGCAGCGCCCCTCCTGCCCTGTACCGGTACCCAGCATGTGCTCGACGCCTGCGCGGCACCGGGTGGCAAGACCTGCCATCTGCTCGAGCATCATCCGGGCCTGCGGCTGCTCGCACTCGATGCCGACGCCCGGCGCCTCGAGCGCATCCGGCAGAATCTCGATCGGCTCGGGCTCGAAGCAGACGTGGTTCACGGTGACGCTGCCATGCCGGCAGAGTGGTGGGATGGCGAGGCCTTCGACCATATCCTGCTCGATGCTCCGTGCTCGGGCACCGGAGTGATCCGCCGCCACCCCGACATCCGCATCCTGCGCACACCGCAGCAGGTCACGGCGGCAGCCGAGCTGCAGGGGCGCCTGTTGCGCGCCCTGTGGCCATGTCTCGCGCCCGGAGGTACGCTGCTCTACACCACCTGTTCGGTACTGGCGTGCGAGAACGAGCAGGTGGTCGGCAGCTTTCTCGCGCTGACTGCCGACGCACGCGAGACTGCCCTGGATGTCACCTGGGGCGAAGCCCGCCAGTACGGTCGCCAGCTCCTGCCGACCACCGATCGCCACGATGGGTTCTACTTCGCGCTGCTCGGCAAGCTCGCGCCATAGAGGCGTGGTGCTCCCGGAGGGCGATGCGAGAAGCGTCGGTACTCCCACTGATACTGCTCGGGCGCGCGGCGCACCGCGGTCTCGATGGCCGCATTGAGTGCGGTAGCTGCAACGACCGGATCGGCATCCGCGACTGCCGGCCCGACCGCGTCGAAGCGGATCACGAAACCGTTGTGGCGACGCTCACAGACACCGAGCACGCAGCCGCTGCCGGTACGCCGCAGCAGCGCACCGATCAGCGTCTGCGTGAATGCCGGAATACCGAAGAAGTCGGCAAACACGCCTCCCGATTCATCCGGCTGCTGATCGGGCAGCACGAACAGGGTCTCGCCGGCCTTCAGGTAGCGCAGCAACTGGGCCACACCGCTGCGTGTGGTCGGCACCAGCCGGGCACCGGTGCGCGCACGTCCGGCGAGTGCCGCGGCCGCAAGCGCACTCTGGCGCGCCTCGCGATACAGCGCGATGCCACCGCGGCGTGCCGCAACGAACTGCCCCAGCACCTCCCAGTTGCCGAGATGCGGCACCAGCACCACCACCCCCCTGCCACTGCGTTCTTCGCGCTCGAGGTGCTCGAGACCTTCGATCGCCAGCAGACGCCGCTGCCAGCGCGTGGCCGAACCACGCCATGCCATGCCCAGCTCGCAGGCGAGCAGCGCCGTATGCCACAGGCTCGAGCGCGCAAGCCGCAGGCGCTCACGCGCGTCGCGCTCGGGGAAACACAGTTCGATGTTGCGTCGCGTGGTGCGCGCGCTGCGTGCGCCGGAGAGCCACAAACCCGCCGAAATCGACCAGGCAAGGGCACGCCGCAACCGCCAGGGAAGCGCGCCCGTCAGCGCCAGCCAGGCATTCAGCAGCAACACGCGTGGGTCAGGCATGGGTTGCAGTCGTCCGGAGCTCGTCTTCTTTCTATAATAGGCACCTTTTATGCCTTGTCGGCAGCGAGCGATTCATGGCTTCGGCAATTTCCCCTTCCGCTCCACGCACCTTCCAGGATCTGATCCTCGCCCTGCAGCAGTTCTGGGCCCGTCAGGGTTGCGTGATCCTGCAGCCACTCGACATGGAGGTCGGTGCCGGCACCTTTCACCCGGCGACCTTCCTGCGCGCGATCGGCCCCGAGAACTGGAACGCCGCCTACGTGCAGCCGTCGCGACGGCCGAAGGATGGGCGCTACGGCGACAATCCGAACCGGCTGCAGCACTACTACCAGTTCCAGGTCGTGATGAAGCCCTCGCCGGAGGATTTCCAGGAAACCTACATCGAGTCACTGCGCTTTCTCGGCATCGACCCGGCGGTGCACGACATCCGCTTCGTCGAGGACAACTGGGAATCACCTACCCTCGGTGCCTGGGGACTGGGTTGGGAAGTCTGGCTGAACGGCATGGAAGTCACCCAGTTCACCTACTTCCAGCAGGCCGGCGGGCTCGAGTGTTTTCCGGTGACCGGCGAGATCACCTACGGAATCGAGCGGATTGCCATGTATCTGCAGGGTGTGGACAGCGTCTACGAGCTGCTGTGGGCCGAGGGGCCCCAGGGGCCGGTGAGCTATGGTGATGTGTTCCACCAGAACGAGGTGGAGATGTCGCGCTACAACTTCGAGGAGGCGGACGTCGCCTTCCTGCTGGGCTGCTTCGACACGCACGAGAGCGAGTGCCTGCGCCTGATCGATCGCGAGCTGCCACTGCCGGCTTACGAGCAGGTGCTCAAGGCATCGCACACCTTCAATCTGCTCGATGCGCGCCATGCGATCTCGGTCACCGAGCGCCAACGCTACATCCTGCGCGTGCGCACGCTGGCGCGCGCCGTCGCGCAGAGCTATCACGACATGCGCAAGGCACTCGGGTTTCCGCTTGCCGCAGCGGAGCTGCGCACCGAACTGCTGGCACCCGGGAAGACTGCATGATGAACGATGCCACGCTGCTGATCGAAATTGGCACCGAAGAGCTGCCACCGAGGAGCCTGCGCACGCTGGCACAGGCCTTTGCGCAGACCTTTGCCGAGCGCCTCGACGCAGAACGGATCACGCACGGCCCGGTGCGCTGGTACGCGACACCGCGACGGCTGGCACTGCGCATCGAGACGGTCGGCGCAACACAGGCGAGCGCCGTGACGGAAAAGCTCGGCCCGATGGTGGCTGCCGCCTTCGACACAGCGGGCGAACCCAGCGCCGCGGCGCGCGGTTTTGCACGAGGCTGCGGCGTCGAGGTCGATGCGCTGCTGCGCATCACCACCGAGCGCGGCGAGCGGCTCGCCTGGCGCGAGCACGTGCCCGGACAGACCCTGGCGTCACTCCTGCCTTCCCTGGTCGAGGCAACACTTGGCACGCTGCCGATCGCCAGGCGGATGCGCTGGGGCGCGAGGCGGGTCGAGTTCGTGCGCCCGGTGCACTGGGTGGTGCTGCTGCACGGTGAGACGCTGATTCCGGGCGAGGTGCTGGGAGTTCCCAGTTCGCGCGAAACCCGCGGCCACCGCGTGCACGGGCAGGCACGCATCAGCCTGTCGTGCGCCGATGACTACGAGCAGGCGCTGCTCGAGCAGGGGCGGGTCATCGCCGATCATGAGGCGCGACGCGAGAACATTGCCGGGCAGGTCCGCGCACGGGCGGCGGCACTGGGGGGCGAGGCGGTGATCGACCCCGAACTGCTCGATGAGGTCTGCAGCCTGGTCGAGTGGCCGCGGGCACTTGCCGGGTGCTTCGAGGAGCGCTTCCTGCAGGTTCCGGCCGAGGCGCTGATCTCCTCGATGAAGCAGCACCAGAAGTACTTCCACGTCACCGATGCGAGCGGCGCACTGCTGGCGCACTTCGTGACCGTGGCAAACATCGACAGCAGCGACCCGCAGAAGATCATCGACGGCAACGAGCGCGTGATCCGCCCGCGACTCGCGGACGCGGCATTCTTCTACGAACGTGATCTGGGCACCACGCTCGAGGCGCGCCGCGAGCGACTGCGTGGCATCGTCTTCCAGACCGAACTCGGAACACTGTGGGACAAGACCGAACGCACGGCACGGCTGGCAGGCACGATCGGCAGCGCGATCGGCACCGATCCTGCCGTGTGTGCCCGGGCAGCACAGCTCGGCAAGTCGGACCTCGTCAGTGAGATGGTGCTGGAGTTCGACGAGCTGCAGGGCATCATGGGCAGCTACTACGCGCGCCACGATGGCGAGGTGACCGAGGTGGCCGTCGCACTCCGTGAACAGTACCTGCCGCGCCATGCCGGTGACGAACTGGCGCGCAGCCCCGTCGGAATTGCGCTGGCACTCGCCGATCGCCTCGATACGCTCACCGGCATCTTCGGTATCGGCCAGGCGCCAAGCGGCTCGCGCGACCCGTTTGCCCTGCGCCGTGCGGCACTCGGCCTGCTGCGCACGATCATCGAGAACGGCCTCGACCTCGACCTGCAGCCATTGATCGAACAGGCGGCGGCAGCACACCCGGCACTCCAGAGGCGCGACTCCGTCGTCGGCACCGTGCGCGACTATGTGTTCGAGCGGCTGCGCGCGTGGTACACGGATGCCGGAATCCCAGTCGAGTGCTTCCTCGCCGTGCTGGCACGCGACATCACGCGACCGCTCGACTTCGACCGTCGCGTGCACGCCGTTGCAGGCTTTGCCACACGCCCTGAAGCGGTTGCGCTTGCCAGCGCAAACAAGCGCGTGGCGAACATCCTCGCCAAGCAGGCGCCGGAAGAGATTCCTGCCGAGGTCGACCCGACGCTGCTCCACGAAGCGGCCGAAGCCGAGCTGGCACGCGAACTCGAGCGCTGCATCGCGGCGAGCGCACCACGTCTCGGGCGTGCGGATTACGCCGGCGTACTCGCCGAGCTTGCCGAACTGCGCACGCCGATCGATGCCTTTTTCGAGCAGGTGCTGGTCAACTGCGACGATGCCCGGCTGCGTGCCAACCGCTACGCCCTGCTGGCCCGGCTGCGGACAGCCTTTCTCGGCGTTGCCGACATCTCGCTGCTGGCAGTCGGCACATGAGATTCGTGATCCTCGACCGGGACGGGGTGATCAACCTCGATTCGCCCGACTACATCCGCACGCCGGATGAATGGCACGCGGTTCCGGGCAGCATCGAGGCGATCGCTGCGCTGTCACGCGCCGGCTACGAGGTGATCGTGGCGACCAACCAGTCCGGACTGGGGCGCGGGCTGTTCGGCCTGGACGAACTCGAGGCAATGCACCAGAAACTGCGCACACTGGTCGAGGCCTGTGACGGGCGAGTCGGCGGCATCTTCTACTGCCCTCACCGACCCGAGGAGCACTGCGCGTGTCGCAAGCCAGCCACCGGGCTGCTCGATGCGGCCGAGCGCGAGTACGGTTGCCCGGTTGCCGGCAGCACGCTGATCGGCGATTCGATGAAGGACATCGAGCTTGCGCGTGCGAAAGCCTGTCACCCGGTACTGGTGTTGACCGGCAACGGCACACAGACCCAGGCACAACTCGGCGCAGACGATACGGACGTGCGGGTCTTTGCGGATCTGGCTGCTGCTGCGGCGGCACTTCTCGAGACAGGCTGAACCTCATGCCGGAACGGATTGGACTGTTTCTGCGCTCGCTGCTCTTCTACCTGGTGTACGGCGTGTCGGTGAGCTTTTGGGGGGCGCTGCTCCTGGCGGTTTCCCCATGGCTCGATCACGCGCAACGCTACCGTCTGGCCATGGTGTGGAACCGCTTCGCACTGCGCTGGATTGCCATCAGCTGTGGGGTGCGCTATCGCATCGAGGGTCGGGAACACCTGCCGACAAATGGCTGTGTCGTCGTTGCGAACCATCAGAGCAGCTGGGAAACGCTGTTTCTGACCTCGCTTTTCCCGCAACTGTGCATCCTGCTGAAGCGCGAGTTGCTGCGCATTCCCTTTTTCGGCTGGGGACTGAAAATGCTGCAGCCGATCGCCATCGATCGCAGCAACCCACGTGCAGCCCTCAGGCAGGTGGTCGAAGGCGGAACGCAGCGCCTCGCCAGCGGCTGCAGCGTCCTGATCTTTCCCGAGGGTACACGGGTCGATGCAGGTGAACCGCTGCGTTTCTCCCGCAGCGCCGCGCAGCTGGCGATCCGCGCCGGTGTCGGCATCGTCTGCGTTGCGCACGACGCGGGCAAGTGCTGGCCGGCACACCGCTTCCTCAAGTATCCCGGCACGATCAACGTCGTCATCAGCGCACCCCTGCCAAGCGCCGGCAGTGACGCCAACGAGCTGACACGCGAGGCACAGGACTGGATCCAGCAGCAACTGGATCGCTTCACATCCATGGCCTGAACCGTCGATCAGCCGCGCAGTTCCCGGATCACCTGCGCGAGCTGCGCATCATCCCGATCGGACACGGGCAACGCCAGGCAGAAGCCATCGACACGCCCCGCGAAACGCTGTCGCAGTGCTCCGGCAAGCCGATCCCAGCTGGCGGTGGTGACGAAGGCATCGAGTTGCTCGGGGCTCAACGCGCCAGCCAGCTGATCCCAGCGCCCGGCACGCACCAGTGCGCGCAGCCGCTCACCCGTCGATTTCCAGCCCCAGGACTCAAGCGCCCCCCAGTAGTGGGGGGTGGAGAGATTTGCCGCGAGCATATGGCGACGACCCTCGCGCTCGAGCTCGGCCGCTTCCTGGGTCTCGCCCGCCGCGTAGAGTGTGGTTGCGATCACGGCAACGCTGCCGGGCGGCCTGCCGACGCTGCATTCACCCTGGCGAACGCGTGGCAGGGTCAGCTCATCGAGGTACCGTGGCGTGGTGGCGACGGGGTGCGTGAGCAGCGCATCGGCACTCGCACCAGCCAGGCTGCTCATCAGTGGTCCGATCGCGCCCAGGTGAACCGGAATCGACCCACTTGCCAGTGGCCTTGGCCTGGTCCAGGAATTCTGGCGGTTCAGGCGGTAGTGCTCACTGGCGAAATCCAGTGGCGCATCATCCTGCCAGGAGCGCCAGATCGCACGCAGCGCACCCAGGTAGTCACGCATTCGCGCCGCAGGCGGATGCCACGCCACACCGTAGCGGCCACTCAGCATCTGGGGTACCAGCGAGCTGAGCCCGAGCCGGAAACGCCCGCCCGAGAGAGCCGCGAGGTTCCACGCGCCAACCGCAGTGACCATCGGGCTGCGGGCAAAGCACACCAGTCCGCTGGTAGCCACGGCCACCCGCGAGGTTGCTCCGATCACCGCCTGGGCACCCAGCAGCGCGTCGTGTGCCACATCGGCAACCGTGATCACATCACAGCCGAGGGCCTCGGCACGACGCGCCTGCGCCGCGAGATCGGCAAGCTCGAGGTTCATGTCGAGTGACAGCCAGACTTCCATCGACTGCGATCCTTCAGCAGAAATTCAGATATCCAGATTTGCCACCGCGAGCGCATTCTGCTCGATGAAGTGGCGTCGAGGCTCCACATCATCCCCCATCAGCGTGCTGAACAGCTGGTCAGCGCTGATGCCGTCCTCGATCGTCACACGCAGCAGCCGGCGGGCATCGGGATCCATCGTGGTTTCCCACAGCTGCTCTGGATTCATCTCGCCCAGCCCCTTGTAGCGCTGGATCGTGTAACCCTTGCGCGCCTCGTTCATCAACCATTCCAAGGCACCTGTAAACGAAGTGATTACTTGCTCACGTTCCCCACGACGAACAAAGCCATCCTCTTCGATCAGGTCGACGAGCGTCTGCCCAAGCGCACTGATCTCGCGATATTCGGGAGATGTCAGGAACTCGCGCGACAGTACATGCCGGGTCGTGATGCCGTGGCTGACAAGTTCAACGACCGGAAGCAGCTGGCGGCGCTCCTCGTCATCGAGGACGTGAAAACTGAAGACGTCATCGCCCGAGCGGTGATCGACACCAAAGCGCCCACCCAGCAGTTCGAGCCAGTGTTCGAGTGCAGCCCGGTCATGCAGCCAGGCCGCATCGAAACCGGGCACCATCATGAGTTCTTCGAGTACCTGCTGGGGGTAGGTCCGCGACAGGCGCTCGATGATGCGCATCACACGACGATAGCGGTTGACCAGCGTCTCGAGCGCCGTACCAGCGATGCCCGGTGCAACGCGATTGACGTGCAACGATGCATTCTCCAGCGCCGACTGTGTCAGATACTGGTTCAGCGCATCGTCGTCCTTCAGGTACTGCTGCTGCTTCCCCTTGGCCAGCTTGTACAGCGGCGGCTGGGCAATATAGATGTAGCCACGCTCGATCAGCTCGCGCATCTGGCGGAAGAAAAAGGTCAGCAACAGCGTGCGGATGTGCGAGCCGTCCACATCGGCGTCGGTCATGATGATGATGCGGTGGTAGCGCAGCTTGTCGGCGTTGAACTCGTCGTTGCCGATCCCGCAGCCCAGCGCGGTGACCAGGGTGCCGATTTCCTGTGAGGAAAGCATCTTGTCGAACCGCGCCTTCTCCACGTTCAGGATCTTGCCCTTCAGCGGCAGGATCGCCTGATGGCGGCGGTCACGCCCCTGCTTTGCCGAACCACCGGCAGAATCACCCTCGACCAGGAACAGTTCGGAGTGGGCGGGATCTTTCTCCTGACAGTCGGCCAGCTTGCCAGGCAGGCCCGCGATGTCGAGCGCTCCCTTGCGCCGCGTCATCTCGCGCGCCTTGCGTGCTGCCTCGCGCGCCCGGGCTGCATCGATCATCTTGCCGACCACCGTCTTGGCTTCCGCCGGGTATTCGAGCAGGTAGTCGCCGAACTTTTCGTTCATCGCCTGCTCGACAGCACTCTTGACCTCGGAAGACACCAGCTTGTCCTTGGTCTGCGAGGAAAACTTCGGGTCGGGCACCTTGACGGATACCACCGCAGTCAGGCCTTCGCGCGCATCGTCACCGGTAGTCGACACCTTTGCCTTCGCCGCAAGGCCTTCCTTTTCTATGTAGCTGTTCAGGTTGCGCGTCAACGCGGCACGGAAACCCGCCAGGTGCGTCCCGCCATCACGCTGCGGAATATTGTTCGTATAGCAGAGCACGTTTTCCTGGTACGAATCATTCCACTGCATCGCGACCTCGACGCCGATGCCGTTCTGTTCGCTGCAAAAATGCAGCACCCGGTTGACCGGTGTCTTGTTCTTGTTGAGGAACTCGACGAACGCGCTCACGCCGCCATCGTAGGCAAACTGGACTTCCTCACCCGAACGCTCATCCTTCAGGTGGATCTGCAGGCCAGAGTTCAGGAACGCCAGTTCGCGCAGGCGCCTGGCCAGGATCTCGAAGTGGAACTCGATGTTGTTGAAGGTCTCGGGGGAGGGTCTGAAGCAGATTTCGGTTCCCGTACCCGGGCTCTTGTTGTCGCCGACGACGGCAAGGGGCGCCACCGGAACCCCGTGACGATACTCCTGCTCGTAGAGCTTGCCATGACGCCGGATACGCAACGTCAACTCCGACGACAGGGCATTGACGACCGACGCACCGACTCCGTGCAGGCCACCGGAGACCTTGTAGCCACCTGTTTCGGCACCAAACTTCCCACCCGCATGCAGGGTGGTCATGATCAGCTCGGCTGCCGAAACGCCCTCGTCGTGCATTTCGGTCGGAATTCCCCGACCGTTATCGATCACGCTGACAGATTCACCGACATGCAGAATGATCTGGATCCGGTTGCAGTGGCCCGCCAGCGCCTCATCGATCGAGTTGTCGACCAGTTCGAATACCATGTGGTGCAGACCAGTACCGTCATCGGTGTCACCGATGTACATGCCGGGGCGCTTGCGCACGGCATCCAGCCCCTTCAACACCTTGATACTGCCTGCGCCATAGTCAGTGTCGTCGTCCATCATCTCACTGGAATCCACTGTGCTCTCCCTCAGTTTGGCGCGCTGAACGCACCTTGTTCCACGTGGAACATTTGAATTTGCTGCGGGTCCACACCGGCCCAGCAGTCCCGCAACTCATCGGCGTCCACGCAGCTGAGCAGTACCTGGCAGCGCATTCGTGCCAACAAACCGCACAGCTGCCGCCTGTGCTCCCGGTCGAGCTCTGCAGGCAGGTCATCGACCAGGAACACGCAATGCCGCGCCGATCGCGTCATGAACAGCTGCCCCTGCGCCATCTTCATGGCTGCCACAACGAGCTTCTGCTGCCCCCGAGACAGCACCTCTGCCGCATTCAAGCCTCTCAGTCGCACTCGCAAGTCAGCCCGATGCGGTCCATGCACCGTGAATCCCCGATCACGATCACGCTCAAGATGCTCCGCAAGCACATCACCAAGCTCACGCTCGGCGTCCCAGCCCCGAAAATAACGAAGCTCGAGCGCATCGACCTGCAGCAGTTCCGCGAGGATTTGCTGAAATACCGTGTAGAACTGATTGAAATAGTCTTGCCTGAGCTCGTCCAGACGCTTCGCGTCGGCAACGAATCGGGTGTTCCACGTCTCCAGTTCGGGGGTGGGAATTCTACCACGACGCAACAGGGCGTTCCGCTGGCGCAAGCTGCGCTCCACATCGAGCCACAGCCTCTGGAATCCATGTTCCACGTGAAACACTCCCCAGTCGAGAAAGCGCCTTCGCGCCCTCGGACCACCCTCGATCAGGTCAAACGTCGACGAATTGATCAGCTGCACCGGCAGTCGCCACGCCAACTCGGCAGCGCTGCGGATTGCCTGCCCCTGGATCCTGCCGACCAGGGCGCCCTCGCGATCACGCGACACGCCCATCGCGACCGCCGGGCCTTGGGCTCCCTCGCCCGAGCTCACGCTGGCAAAGACGGTACAGCGCCGGGCTTCGTGCCGGATCAGCGGGTCGAGCCGTGCGGACCTGAACGAGCGTCCCGAACCCAGCAGATAGATCGCCTCGAGCACACTGGTCTTTCCCGAACCATTTGCACCACAGAGCAGGTTGATCCTGCGCAGATCAAGCTCTGCGTGCTCGATGTTGCGCAGCTGACTGATGCGAACCCGGTTGATCGACATCCACTGAGGTCGAAGTGCGTGGCTCAGAGCCGCATCGGCATCACGACGTACAACGCGGCCCCCTCGGCCGCCGGATCCTCGACCAGCACGCTGCGGCTCGCATCGGAGAGGCGGAACCGCACCTCTTCGCTGCCGAGCACAGCCAGCACATCGATCAGATAGCTCACGTTGAAACCAATCTCGACCTTTGCGCCAGAGTAGTTGACGCTCACCTGTTCCTCCGCCTCCTCCTGATCCGGGTTGTTCGCCAGGATCTGCAGGTTGTCTTCATCGAACACCAGGCGCACCCCCCGATACTTCTCGTTCGACAGGATTGCCGAGCGTGCCAGGGCGTCCTTCAGTTCCGTACGCGTGGCGATCATCCACTTGTCCGTCTCGCGCGGCAGCACACGCTCATAGTCGGGGAACTTGCCATCGACCAGCTTTGAGGTGAAGGTAAACTCGGGCGTCACCGCGTGGAAGTGGCTGTCTCCCAGTACAACGCGCACCGATCCCGACGGATCCTGCAGCAGGCGCAGCAGCTCGAGCACTCCCTTGCGCGGGAGGATGACCTGCATGTTCGCCGTGACGTTGCTGCCCAGGCTGGCATCCCCGGTCGCCATCGCCAGCCGGTGCCCATCGGTGGCCACCGTGCGCAGATGTGTCGGCGTTACCTCGAACAGCATGCCGTTCAGGTAGTAGCGCACGTCCTGCTGAGCCATCGAGAATGCCGTACGCTCGATCAGCTGCCGAAGTTGCGCCTGATTCATGATGAACTCGACCGACCCGGCTGTCTGCTCGGTACTCGGAAACTCGCTTGCCGGCAGGGTCGACAGAGTAAAGCGGCTGCGCCCGCTGCGCAGCTGCAGACGCTGCTCGTCCAGCGTGAACTCCAGTTGTCCGGCCTCCGGCAAGGACTTGCAGATATCGGCCAGCTTGCGGGCCGGCACGGTGATCTCGCCACTCTCACCAGGCTCCGGAAGGATGATGCGTGCCGAGAACTCGACTTCGGTGTCCGTACCGGTCAGCGTCAGGCAGTCGTGCTCCAGCGTGATCAGCACGTTCGAGAGAATCGCCAGTGTCTGGCGCTTTTCCACGATACCGGCAACCAGACTCAGCGGTCTGAGCAGGGTGTTCCGGGAAATCGCAAATTTCATGCAGCAGGTCTCCTGTGTGGGTTGTTATCTGCCAGCTCTCAGGCAACTGTTTCGGAAGCGCATTCACGAAGCGGCATATCAGGCCGACAACAGCCGGTAGAGGTTCTTGTGATCCTCCCGGATGTCTGCGTCGGACTCTCGCAGCTCCTTGATCTTCTTGCAGGCATGCAGGACCGTCGTATGATCCCTGCCCCCGAAGGCCTCACCGATTTCCGGCAGGCTGTGATTGGTCAACTCCTTCGCCAGAGCCATCGCCAACTGGCGTGGTCGTGCAACCGAGCGACTGCGGCGCTTGGACAGCAGGTCGGAAAGTTTGATCTTGTAATACTCGGCAACGGTGCGCTGGATATTCTCGAGGCTGACCTGTCGATCCTGCAATGCCAGCAGGTCCTTCAGTGACTCCTTGACCAGTTCCACGTCGATGCGCCGGTTCATGAACTGGGCACTCGCGATCACGCGCTTCAGTGCCCCTTCGAGTTCACGCACATTCGACTTGATTCGCTGTGCCACGAAAAACGCCGCATCTGCTGGCAGCACAATGCCCGCCTGGTCCGCCTTCTTCATTAATATAGCCACCCGCGTCTCCAGTTCCGGCGGCTCGACGGCGACCGTCAGCCCCCAGCCAAAGCGCGACTTCAGCCGCTCCTCGACGCCATCGATTTCCTTGGGGTAGCGGTCACTGGTCAGGATCATCTGCTGACCGCCTTCGAGCAGCGCATTGAAGGTGTGAAAGAACTCCTCCTGAGAGCGCTCCTTGTTGGCAAAGAACTGGATGTCGTCGATCAGCAGCGCATCGACCGAGCGGTAGTAGCGCTTGAAGTCGTTGATCGCGTTGAGCTGCAGGGCCTTGACCATATCCGCGACGAAGCGCTCCGAGTGCAGGTAGACGATGCGCGCCTGCGGATTGCGCTCGAGCAGCGCGTTGCCGACAGCGTGCATGAGGTGGGTCTTGCCCAGACCCACTCCGCCATAGATGAACAACGGGTTGTAGGCACCGCCCGGGTTTGCGGCAACCTGCTGCGCGGCCGCCCGGGCCAGCTGGTTGCTCTTGCCCTCGACGAAACTCTGGAACGTGTAGTTCTCGATCAGGAAGCTGTTGTGCCGTGGCACCAGTTCCTCGTCCGGCTTGCGACCTGGCGCTGCCACGGCTGGAGCGACAGCGAGTTCCCTCGCCATCGTCACTGGGCGCTCGCGCGACGGCACGGTAGTGGCGGCAGTGGAGATGCTCGGGCCGGGCCCGGGCAGCGGTGCCCGCTGCAGCGGATCGGAGCGACCCTGGGTGTCGAGCTGCACCGACGCAATCCGACCGCCGGAGACTTCCAGCACCAGCTCACGGATGCGATCGAAGTACTTCTCCTGAACCCAGTCGCGCACATACCGATTCGGCGCAATGAGCTGGAGCTCCGCTGCACTTTCCTGCGCACGCAGTGGCCGGATCCAGGTATTGAACTGCTGCGGTGGTATCTCGTCCCGAAGGAAAGTACTGCAGCGCTGCCAGGTCACATTCATCCTCTTTATTTATCCTGCATGGCCATTGCCTGATTCGAACCTGATTCCAGGGCAATTCGGCGCACGCAGTGTAACGTTTTCCACAACACTTATACACACCTGAAGAAAAATTTCCTTTTTGATTTGTTCTTTCAAATCAAGTCGTTATATCGATCGTGTGCACCTCGTCAAGACTGCTGCAGATGATGCTGTGCTGATGGTTCTGTGCATATCCTGTGTATATCTTGAGCGCTGATTGTTCATTTCCTGTTCCCGACCCGGTACAGGTTCCTGCTGCCATCCACCGTCATTACCACGCAATGCACCGCATGTTCACATGCCTGCTCACCACCCAGGTCCCGGAAAGAACACGACTTATCCGTTTTTTCAACGAATCCGCCGGCAATGGCGTCACATCTTCCCGGCACTGCGTCGCGAACGCGTCACACCACTCAGCCCCCCAGGCCACACACGGAAAATTCCCACCCCGACAGATGGGATTCATTTGCCCGGAAGCGCGAATTTCACTAGAATCCCGCGTCTTTTTATACGATCTGCTGCGGAAACGAGGCGAAGCACCATGAAGAGAACCTTTCAGCCGAGCAACCTGAAGCGCAAGCGCCGCCACGGTTTCCGCGCACGCATGGCAACCCGCAACGGCCGTCTGGTACTGAGCCGCCGTCGCGCGAAGGGCCGCAAGCGGCTCTCCGCCTGAGTACCGCTCACCAGCGATGCATGACGGGCGCACGCTTTCCGAAGCAGTTGCGCCTGCTCGACAGTGCGCAGTTCAAGGCGGTCTTCGACGGCACCGAGACACGTGTTTCCCTGCGCGAGATGCTGCTGCTGGTGCGCGTCAATGGGCTCGACCACCCACGGCTCGGCATCGTGGTTGCGAAGAGAAACTGTCGCCTGGCGTCTTCACGCAACCGCATCAAACGCCTGATCCGCGAGTCCTACCGGCATCATCAGCACACACTGGCCGGCCTCGACATCATCGTTCTCGCACGACGCGGCATCGCTGATCTCGACAACGCCACCATCAGCAGGAGTCTGGCGAAGTCATGGACCCGACTCGGCAAGGCAGCACAGCCAACCCCTTCCCATTCGTGCGACGCGCCTGTGTCGCCGTGATGGTTGGCGTCATCGACGCCTACCGCTATCTGCTCAGCCCCTGGATCGGCCAGCACTGTCGCTTCGACCCGACCTGCTCGCACTATGCACGTGAGGCCATCCTGGTCCACGGCCCGCTCGTTGGCGCCTGGCTCGCCCTGCGCCGCCTGTTGCGCTGCCACCCCTGGCATCACGGCGGCTACGATCCGGTGCCGCTGCACCACGCGGCAAGCACCGCCCCCGACAACCCAAGACCGGAGCCGCCTATCTAGATGGACATTCAACGCAATCTGCTGGTCGTCGCGCTCATCCTGGTCTCCGGGTTCATCCTCATCGACTGGGTGCAGTACCGCGCCGAACACTCGCTCGGCACCGCACCGACGAGCGCCAGCGCCGCAGCCAGCCCGTTCACGCCAGACATCGATCCGGACGCGATCCCTTCGGCCGTCGCACCGCCCGGCACCAGCGCAGCCGGCGTGCCATCCGCCGAATCGGCCGAAACCACCCCGTCGATCGGCGCAGCAAGTGCCGGCACGACGGTTCGCGTCACCACCGACACACTGGTACTCGACATCTCGCTGCTCGGCGGCGACATCACCCGCGTCGCGCTGCCGCAACACAGTGCCGCCATCGAACGCCCCGAGCAGCCGTTCATTCTTCTGCAACAGGACCCCGGTGCCGTCTACATCGCCATGAGCGGACTGATCGGCGCAAACGGCATCGACACCGCACAGGAACGCCCCCGCTTCGACGCGAGTGCCACGCACTTCGAGCTTGGACCCTCGCAGAACGAACTCGTGGTCGAGCTCCACTACCAGGCGCCCAATGACATCCAGATCACCAAGCGCTTCATCTTTCACCGCGGCAGCTACCTCGTCGACATGGACTACCTGATCGACAACCACGGCGCGCAGCCCTGGCGCGGCGCGCTGTTCGCCCAGCTCAAGCGCGACGGTCGCCCCGACCCCGGTGCAAGCACGGGCAGACTCGGCGTCAATCCCTTCATCGGCTTCGCCACCCGCACGGTCGACGAGCCCTATCGCAAATTCAGCTTCAAGGACATTGCCGAGACGCCCTGGCAGACAACCCAGCAGGGGGGCTGGATTGCCCTGATACAGCATTATTTCATCAGCGCATGGATTCCACCGGCCGACCAGACCGAGCATTACGAGATCCTGCAGACCGCCAAGGGCGACAACATCGGTCGCTTCACCAGTCGCGAAGTCGAAGCGGCGCCCGGCGCCAGCGCGCAGATCGGTGCCCGCTTCTACGCCGGCCCGAAGGACCAGTACCGTCTCCAGCAGATCTCGCCCGGTCTGGAGCTCACCGTCGACTACGGCTGGCTGTGGTGGATTGCCCAGCCGCTGTTTGCGCTGCTGTCCCTCTTCGCAACCGGTACGACGCATATTTTCGGCAAGACCATCAGCCTGGGCAGCGGACTCGGCAACTGGGGCTTTGCGATCATCCTGCTCACCGTGCTGGTAAAGGCCGTGTTCTTCCACCTGTCGGCAACCAGCTACAAGTCGATGGCGAAGATGCGCAAGCTCCAGCCCAGAATGCTCGAGCTGCGCGAACGCTATGGTGACGACCGCCAGAAGCTCTCCCAGGAAACGATGAACCTCTACCGTACGGAAAAGGTGAACCCGCTTGGCGGCTGTCTGCCGATGCTGATCCAGATGCCGGTGTTCCTCGCGCTCTACTGGGTACTGCTCGAGAGCGTCGAGCTGCGCCATGCGCCGTTCCTGCTGTGGATCCACGATCTTTCGGCAATGGACCCCTACTTCGTGCTGCCGCTGCTGATGGGTGCCTCGATGTACTTCCAGCAGAAGCTCAACCCGGCACCACCCGACCCGATGCAGGCCCGGATCTTCCAGTTCATGCCGATCGTCTTCACGGTGTTCTTCCTGTTCTTCCCGGCCGGCCTCGTACTCTACTGGCTGGTCAACAACCTGCTCTCCATAGCGCAGCAGTGGGTGATCACACGCCAGATCGATCGTGCCACCTGACCGGCACACCGCCGCCGTGCCCGCACCGAGCGACACGATCGCCGCCGTCGCCACCGCCCCCGGGCGCGGCGGCATCGGCATCGTGCGCATCTCGGGCCCGCTGGCCTCGACCATTCTCACCCAGGTCTGCGGCACACTGCCGCCCGCACGCCACGCGCACTTCTGCAGTTTCGGCGACCCGCAGTCTGCAGGAGAGGCAATCGATCACGGCATTGCGCTGTTCTTTCCCGGCCCGCACAGCTTCACCGGCGAGGACGTCACCGAGCTGCAGGGCCACGGGGGCCAGGTCATCACCGACATGGTGCTGCGCTGCGTGCTGCGCCTTGGCGCACGCCTCGCCCGCCCCGGCGAGTTCAGCGAACGCGCCTTTCTGAACGGGCGTCTCGACCTCGCACAGGCAGAAGCGATCGCCGACCTGATCGACAGCGGCAGCGAACGGGCGGCACGGAACGCGATGCGCTCGCTGCAGGGCGCATTCTCCGCGCGCATCGACGAGCTGCTGCAACAACTGGTGTCGTTACGTGCCTTCGTCGAGGCGAGCATCGATTTTCCCGACGAGGAAATCGACTTCCTCTCGGACGGTGAAGTCTCCCGTCGCCTGCACGCGCTGCGCGCCCAGCTCTGCACAGTTCGCGATACGGCGCGCAACGGCGTGCTGGTGCGCGATGGCATCACGCTGGTGCTCGCCGGGCGCC
>CAZSYV010000013.1:0-22698 GCA_964610955.1 uncultured Klebsiella sp.
TTGCCCTTCCCGATACATTCCGCCTCCGGCGCATGCATCGCGTAGAGCTTGCCCTCGCGCGCAAAGGTCTGCTTGAGCGCAATGCCCGCCGCCCTGGCTGCCGTCACGACCTTGTGACGCGCGACCTCCAGCAAGCGGCTGTCGGTCGGATACAGCAGTGATGCCATCAGGCGGATCGACAGGCGCGGTCTGCCGGCGGTGCTCACGCCCGCACCGACCAGGTCGACGGATTCCACGCGCCTGCCCGTGCGGTTCCTGTGCGCCAACACCGGGGCGAGTGCTGCTTCGATCTGTGACCAGGGGATGCGATTGGCCAGCACGGCCAGTGGGTGGCGCAGATCGATCATCTGATCGAAGCGGCTGCGGAAGAAATCATCGGTGGCCAATACGGAAAACCTCGATCGGATTGCTACAGAAAACTCCCGGTTTCTGCGCTCAGCTACAGCTGTTTCCGGGAGTTTCAGATACTGTTATTTTGCAATAAAACATTTATAAAACAAGTAGTTATAGAAGCTTATAGAGCAGTGTTCGCTCAGCGTGCCGTTTCGGGGGGCAGGATTTCCATGCGGTAGCCGGTTGCGTGCTCTCCGGGGTCGTGCAGTTCCAGGTGCACGGCGTGCACGGAACCCGTCGGCATGTCCGTGTCCGGTGGCCCCGGCAGGTATTCGCCCGGGCCGAACACCCGCCCGGCGAGCGTGCGCCCGTGCATGTCCTGGAAGCTGATGGCAAGTGCCGGCCATGGCTGCGGGTATGCAGCGTGGTTGCCGAGCAGTGCATCGACCAGCAGCACGCCATCGCGACCGGGAGCCGGGCGGATCGACAGTGCCTCGCTGCGAATTGCGCCCGCCACGGCGCGCGGTGGTGGCAATGCACAGCCGACCCAGGTGCAGGCGCGCTCCAGCCAATGGCGAGCACCCGGGTTCTCGAGCACACGAGTGCGTTCCTGCCAGCCGTACTGGGCAGCGAGCGCGAGCAGTGCCAGCATGTTGGTCAGCACCCAGCCGATGCGGCGCGCGCGGTGTCGTGTCGGTGCGGTTTCGATCTCCAGTGGGGGAGGGGCGAACGTGGGAAGTCGATCGATTTCGACTGTCGTCGATACGACCGTGGACTCTGCAGGGGGCTCCGGCGCGCATACGGGCGTGTCGGATGCGGGATCCGCCGCGGTGTGCCCTGCCGTGCATTCCGGCATCTCGGCTGCTGCATGCTCCATGATCTCGGCAGCAGTGTTCGATTCGACGACATCGAGAGTCTGCGCCTCCCTGGGAGCATTCCCCGCGCCGAGCAGCTCGCGGATATAGTCCTCCTCGATACTGCTCTCTCTGCCGGGCGCCTCGTTCGGCTGTCGGTCTGCGCCGGGTGCAGCGGCGACGGGGAGTGGGTCGGCCCGAAACACGCGTGTGCATACGCCGCAGCGTACCTGGCCTCCTGCGGCGCAGCGCTGTTCCTCGCTGATGCGAAAGGTAGTCTGGCAGTTGGGGCAGCGCGTGATCATCGGGCTCGCAGTGCAGCGTCTGGAGAGCGCTGCAGCTCGATCCGGCACCAGGTCTCGTGCTCCAGTGTGCTGATGTGATCGAACCACGGTGCCCATGCGGCACGTACTTGCGCAGCCTGTTCGTGCAGTACACCCGAGAGTACCGCAGTGGCGCCTGGGCGCAGCAGCCGGGCAAGCCGCGGCGCGAGTTCGATCAGTGGTCCGGCGAGGATGTTTGCGAGCAGCAGGTCTGCAGGTTCGCTGCGCCCGAGCTGATCCGGCGAGCAGGCCTCGAGCGAACCGTGGGGCAGGGCGTTGCGTGTGGCGTTGTCACGCGTGGCGAGCAGTGCCTGCTCGTCGATGTCGACCGCCTGCACGTGTGAAGCGCCGAGCAGCACGGCGGCAATGCCGAGGATCCCCGAACCGCAGCCGTAGTCGATCACCCGTGCGTTCACGGGTGGGTTGTCCGCAAGCCACTGCAGGCACAGCGCCGTGCTCGGGTGGGTGCCGGTACCGAAGGCGAGCCCCGGATCGAGATGCAGCACGGTCGCACTGGGGTCGGAAACCGCCATGCTGCTCGGACAGACCCAGAAATGCTCACCGAAGCACAGCGGCCTGAAGTGTTGCAGCCACTCGCGCTCCCAGGCACGGTCAGCAATGTGTTCCCAATGCACTGTTGTGGCAGTGTCGCCGCCGGTTGCACCGGTGAGCGCTGTCGAAACCTCGGCCGGGTCGGCATTCTCATCGAACAGCGCGCTCAGCTCCACGACGGGCCACAGGGGCGTCTCGCCGACACCGGGCTCGAGGATCGGTGTGTCGTGATGGTCGCCGAGCGTGACCGACAGGGCGCCAGTGTCCAGCAGGGCGTCCTCGAGTGCCTCGATGCGATCCGCTGCGGCCACCAGGCGCAGTTGCAGCCATCCCATGCCGGTTCCTGCTCTACAGATTCAGCTTCTTTTCGAGATAGTGAATGCTTACGCCGCCACGCTGGAACGCCTCGTCGCGCACCAGTTCCTGGTGCAGTGGGATATTGGTGCGGATGCCGTCGACGACGATCTCGTCGAGTGCATTGCGCATGCGTGCCAGCGCGGCGTTGCGATCGTCCGCCCAGGTGATCACCTTGCCGATCAGGGAGTCGTAGTTCGGTGGCACGGTGTAGCCGCTGTAGAGGTGCGAGTCGACACGCACGCCCAGGCCGCCCGGTGCGTGGAAGCGCGTCACCTTGCCGGGGCAGGGGGCGAAGGTCTTGGGGTCTTCGGCGTTGATGCGGCACTCGAACGCATGGCCGCGAAACTGTACGTCTTCCTGGCGGATCGCCAGTGGATAGCCGCTTGCGATCAGCAGCTGTTCGCGCACGATGTCGATGCCCGTGATCGCTTCGGTGACCGGATGTTCGACCTGCACGCGCGTGTTCATCTCGATGAAGAAGAACTGCCCGTTCTCGTACAGGAACTCGAAGGTCCCGGCGCCGCGGTAGCCGATCTGGCGGCAGGCGCGCACACAGCTCTCGGCGACGGCACGCTTCACGGCGCTGGGAATGCCCGGAGCCGGCGCTTCCTCGAGTACCTTCTGGTGGCGGCGCTGCAGCGAGCAGTCACGGTCGCCCAGGTGGATCGCATTGCCCTTTTCGTCGCACAGCACCTGGACTTCCACGTGCCGAGGGTTCTCCAGGTACTTCTCGAGGTAGACGGTACCGTCGCCAAACGCCGCCTGTGCCTCGTTGCGGGTCACGAATACCGAGGTGAGCAGCGATGCCTCGGTGCGCACCACGCGCATGCCGCGCCCGCCACCACCGGCCGCCGCCTTGATGATCACCGGATAGCCCACACTACGTGCCATCGCGATGATCTCGTCATTGTTGTCCGGCAGTGCTCCGTCGGAACCGGGAACGGTCGGCACACCGGCGGTCTTCATCGCTTCCTTCGCGCGCACCTTGTCGCCCATCAGCCGGATCACGTCCGGAGTCGGACCAACGAAGGTGAAACCGCTCTTCTCCACCTGCTCGGCAAAGTTGGCGTTCTCGGCGAGAAAGCCGTAACCGGGATGGATCGCCACCGCGTCGGTGATCTCTGCGGCGCTGATGATCGCCGGTACGTTCAGGTAGCTCTGCGCCGAGGGGTTGGGGCCGATGCACACGGCCTCGTCGGCGAGGCGTACGTGCATCAGGTCACGATCGACCTGCGAGTGTACGGCGACGGTACGGATGCCGAGCTCGCGGCAGGCACGCAGGATGCGCAGGGCGATCTCACCGCGGTTCGCAATGACGATTTTCTTCAACATGGGCCGTGATCCTGTGCGCAGCGGTTGGCTGTTGTCAGACGATGCTCACCAGTGGCTGGTCGAACTCGACCGGCTCGCCGTCCTCGACCAGGATTGCGCCGATCACTCCCGCCTTGTCGGCTTCGATGTGGTTCATCATCTTCATTGCCTCGATGATGCAGATCACATCGCCTGCCTTGACGCTCTGGCCGGGTTCCACAAACGCGGCAGCTCCTGGTGAGGGGGAGCGGTAGAACGTTCCGACCATTGGCGAGCGCACCAGGTGCCCGGCAGGTTCTGCCGGCGCAGCGGCGGGGGCTTCGGTCGCGTTCGGCACCGGGGAAGGTGCTGCTGCCATCGCTGGCATCGCCTGCGCCATGATCGGGGTCGCCTGGTAAACCGCTGCGGGGTTGCCGCGGCTGATGCGCAGCGACTCCTCGCCTTCGCAAATCTCGATCTCGGTGATGTCGGTGCCGTCGAGCAGTTCGATGAGCGTCTTGATCTTGCGGATATCCATGGAGTGTGTTCCCGGGTGATTGTTCAGTCGTTCTTGATCTGCGCGATCGCGCCCTGCAGTGCCAGCTCGTAACCGAGCGCTCCCAGGCCGGTGATCACCCCGGCCGCGATATCGGAGAAATAGGAGTGGCGACGAAACGGTTCACGTGCATGCACGTTGGAGAGGTGGATCTCGATGAACGGCACGGCGACCCCGAGCAGCGCATCGCGCAGCGCCACACTGGTGTGGGTGAACCCCCCGGGATTGAAGACGATGCAGCCAACGCCTTCGGAGCGTGCAGCGTGGATCCGCTCGATCAGCTCGTGTTCGGCATTGCTCTGCAGCGTCTGCAGGTGGTGTCCGGCAGCCACTGCGATCGTGGCCAGTCGCTGGTTGATCTGCTCCAGTGTCACCGCACCGTAGGTCTCGGGTTCGCGGCTGCCGAGCAGGTTGAGATTCGGCCCGTGGAGCACCAGTATGGTGGACATGTCGTGTCTCGCTCGCGGGCACCCCGCACCGTGGCTTCCACCCCGGCACAGGTCTGCCGAAGGGTGCACGGATTCTGAACGAAATCATTTCACGCGTCCATAGAACGGCAAAGTTCGCACATGATGAGGGCAAACTACCGCCAGTTCGGTGGTTCGACAGGCCTGTCGTCCGGCGGATGGATCACGCTGGCGCGTGCTGTCATCGAGGCAGGGTCAGCCCATCATCCAGCATTCGCACGCCCAGGCGGCCAAGGTATCTGCGAATGCCACGATGCGCAGTGATCTGCCTGAGCTGGCCCGGTGCCAGCTCGTGACGCCAGCGCAGGTCGAGATCGATTTTCGAGTGCCGGGAGCGTTCGAGGTATTCACGTTTCAGCGTCCCACCGTGTTCGACTTCCCCGTAGCGCAACTGATGCGGGTCGTAGTCCGCACCGAGCAGCGGCATCAGGTATTGCAGGCTCCCTTCTGTGTCAACTGCAAGATCACGATAGGTAAGCATGTTTTTCTGCTGACCCTGCCTGGCCAGGAAGTTGCTGATCCGCTGGTTGCCGATCAGCCACTTGCAGCAGTACACATCCCATTGTTCGTTCAGCAATGCCGGCAGCAGCCAGAGTGGCCTCGCCTTGATCACACGCAGCCGTTGGCGCCTGCGCTTGCGGGTGGTGTCGTAAGCCAGCTGCCAGCGACGCACCAGTGCGCGAGGGTCGCGCAGCAAATGCACGAATGTTGCCGGAAACCGAGGGTTGTCGATGAAGCGTCGTGCCCAGGCAACCCGCTTTGAATTGTCGATCAGCGTATCCAGCGCTGGTGTCCGTTGACGTGCCCGCGCGGCGATGTCGGCGTGCCATTGCTCGATTGGCAGCTCGCCCAGTCCGGCAAACTGGGCGTTCACGGCAAAGTCATCGATCACGCTGCGTCGCTCATCCGGGCGCTCCAGCTGCTTGCGGTAGTTGTGCAGCTCACCAATGGAGCACGCCTTCGGATGCGCACCGAGCAGTTGGGCGAGCAGGTGCGAGCCGGCGTAGTTGGTCGACAGGATGAAGACGACCCGCATGCCTCGCTTCTCAGCCCTGGGCGTGATCGAGCGCATCCAGCACGATCCCGGGGGTCAGCAGCTGCGGCAGGATATGTACCGTGTCCGCGTTGCCGGCTGGGTAGTACAGGTAAAGCGGCACGCCACTGCGCCCGTGTGCGAGCAGCAGCCGCGTCAGTGCGGGGTCACTGTTCGTCCAGTCGCCCTTGAGGTAGGCGATGTTGCGAGTGGCGAAGGCATCGCGTACCGCCGGCGAACTCAGCGCAACACGTTCGTTGGCCAGACAGGTGATGCACCAGTCCGCGCTCACGTTGATGAATACCGCCTCACCGCGTGCGCGCAGTGCATCGAAGCGCTGTGTGCTGTAGCGCTCCCAGCCGTCGGTTGTCGTCAGGGTCTCCCGCGAGGCCTGTGTCTCGAGGACCGGTGCGGCAAGCATTGCCAGCGCCAGTGCGCCCGCGAGCGTCGCCAGTGTTCGCACCGGCAGCGGATGGTGCGCCAGCCGTGCGCGTTCCAGGCTCCACAGCGCCAGTGCAAGCAGTACACAACCACCGATGACCGCTGCCATCGCGTTCACCCCGCTCTGCTTGCCGAGCACCCAGAGCAGCCACACCGCCGCACCGTACAGCGGGAAGGCAAGGAACTGCTTGAAACCGTCCATCCATGCGCCCGGGCGTGGCAGGCGCGCCAGCAGCCCCGGGCTGAGCGTCAGCAGCAGGAATGGTGCAGCCATCCCGGCGCCGAGTGCCGCAAAGACGCTCAGTGCTTCCACGGTATTGCGCGTCATTGCCCAGCCGAGAGCCGTTCCCATGAAGGGTGCCGTACATGGGCTTGCGACCACCGTTGCGAGAACTCCGGTGAGAAACGAGCCGAGATGTCCGCCACGGCGTGTCAGTGCCTCGCCACTGCCCATCAGCCCGGAGCCGATATGGATCAGTCCCGACAGGCCAAGCCCCATCACGACGAACAGATAGACCAGTGCGGCAACGAATACGGGGGACTGCAGGTGAAAGCCCCAGCCGATTGCTTCACCTGCGCTGCGCAGTGCGAGCAGCAGCGCTGCGATCGCCACGAAACTGGTGATCACGCCGCCGCTGTAAAGCAGCCCATGCAGCACCTTGCCCGAACGGTCACCGCCCCTGGCGGCGATGGCCAGCACCTTCATCGACAGTACGGGAAACACGCAGGGCATGAGGTTGAGGATCACGCCGCCGAGCGCGGCCAGCATGGCCATCCACAGCAGGCCGCCTCGTGGCGGTGGGGGCGGGTTCTGTGCGCCACGGCCCGCCAGGGCGTTCGCGCGTGACGGTTTGACGATTTCGCTGACGCTGCCGCTGCTCTGGTCGAGACGAAAGCGTTGCGTGCGTGGCGGATAGCACAGGCCCGCGTCGGCGCATCCCTGCGACTTCAGTTCGAGCAGGGTTTCCGTACCGTCGAGCGGCACCGAAAACTCCACCATGCCGCGGTACACGGCCGTCTTGCCGAGGAAGGCGTCCTCGTAGGGTTCGCCTGGCGGGAGCGTGACCGTTGCCGGGCGTATGCCCGAGTCGTCGCCGATGCCAACGCGCAGCTTTTCGCGGTAGAGGTAATAGCCGCTGGCGATGCGCCAGCCGAGCCGCAGTTGCCTGCCTTCGATCGTTGGACTGACCTCATAGGCCTGCTCCACCGGCAGGAAGCGGGGCTCGTCATCGAGCAGCAGCCCGCCAGGGGGGGGCTGCAGCAGGGGGTCGGTGGCGGCATGGATTACGCCCGCGAAGGGAAGGCAGCACAGACAGACAAGCAGCAGAAGAGCACGCGACATGAGCGGATCCGTCGAACGGCACGTGGGCGTGCCAGTCGGCGACATTCTAACCAGTCGAGGTGTCTGCTATCGAGTGCAGCGATTTATTACCAGCCGAGTCTGGGGTGCACTATGGCAGAATGTCGTTCGACCGGGTGAGGGGAATCTGCCGGAATGCTTCGGGTCGGTGCTGGACTTGTGGTCATGCTTCTCGCGTGCGCGATTGCGCCAGTCGAGGCGGATGTCGACGCGCTGGAGATCATCGGGCCGTGGCTGAACGAGACACCGCCAGGGCGCCCGGTCGCTGCCGTCTACATGGAGTTGCACAACCGCGGCTCCAGGTCGCTCGCGGTTGTCGGTGCACGCAGCGATGCAGCCGGCAGCGCGGCGCTGCACGGTCACCGCATGCAGGCCGGGATGATGCACATGTACGAGGTGGAGCGGCTCGAGATTCCTGCCGGAAGCAGCGTGGTGTTGCGCTCCGGCGGCTACCACCTGATGCTCGACGAGGTGCATGAAAGGCTGCAGCACGGTGCACGGCTGCCGTTCTGCCTGCGTCTCGAGGGTGGGGGCGAGGTCTGCGCCGAGGCGCAGGTAAGGAAGTTTGGAGAGTAGGACAGATGGACAGCAGACAGGGCAGGTTGCGCGCACTCGCCAGGACGGTGATCCCGGGTGGCTGGTTGGCCAGCGTGATGGCCGCAGTGGTTGCCGTGCTGGTGCTGACGGATGTCGCACTCTCGCTGCTGTGGTCGAACGAGCCCGCCGCTTTCGACGTGCGCGAGAATGCCGCGAGCATGGCCAGGAGCATCGATCGACCGGTGGTCAGCGGGTCGACCACCACGGCAGCGTTGATCCGCGTTGCCGAAACGCTGCTCGACAAGCACGGCGGCTACCTGAGCAACGATGTGCTGCCCCCTGGGGTGTTGCTCGACAATATGCCGAACTGGGAGTTCGGTGCGCTGGTGCAGGTGCGTGACCTGTCGAAGGCGATGCGTGAGTCGCTGAGCCGCTCGCAGTCGCAGTCGAAGGAGGATCCCGACCTGGCGCTTGCCGAGCCGCAGTTCAACTTCGACAGCGAATCGTGGATCCTGCCGGCCAGCGAATCGGAGTATGCCGCCGGTGTGACGCGGCTGCGTTCGTATGCGCGTCGTCTCGCAGACGACAACCGACCGGATGCGCAGTTCTACGCACGTGCCGACAACCTGCGCAACTGGCTGAGCACCGTACAGACGCGCCTCGGCAGCCTGTCGCAGCGTCTCAGTGCGAGCGTTGGTCGGGCGCCGCTCGATACCTCCGTGGGGGAGGCCGGGGCGACGGCAGATCAGCTCGGCCATGTCGAGGCGAAGACGGTGTGGTACGAGCTCGATGACATCTTTTATGAGGCGCGTGGTTCGACCTGGGCATTGCTGCATTTCCTGAAGGCGATCGAGGTCGACTTTGCCGACGTCCTGGAGCGCAAGAACGCCACCATCAGCATGCGCCAGATCATTCGTGAGCTGGAAGGCACCCAGGCACCGATGAGAAGCCCGCTGATCCTGAATGGCACCGGTTTCGGCGTTCTTGCAAACCATTCACTGGTGATGGCCTCCTATATTTCGCGGGCCAATGCCGGGGTGATCGATCTGCGCGACCTGCTGGCGCAGGGCTGAGCCGGGTCCACGCCCCGCCTCCGTGCTTCGCGGAGGTCCTGCGGCTCAGCCGGCCGCGTGATGTGAAAAGCTGCATTTCGTTGTGACTGCCGGGGTCAGTCACTAGACTGGCGCGCCATGCCTTCACCATCCGATCGCAACCCGCAGCGCGGCGTCGCAGAGAGTGCTGCGCGGCGCAGACCGCCGCGGCCGCCGCGCCCCCCCGCCGCGCGTGCACGCCAGAGGGCCGTGCGACCCCGCCGTGCCTGGCTGTGGCTGCTGCTGCGGGCTGCCGTCGCGTTTGCGGTGGTTGCGGCAATCGCCTTCATGTATCTCGATGCGCGCATCCAGCGGCAGTTTTCCGGCCGGAAATGGGCCGTTCCGGCCGTGGTCTATGCACGTCCGCTGGAGATCTATGCGGGTGCGCCGCTCGACCGACGCATGCTGCTTGGCGAGCTGGATACGCTGGGCTATCGGGTAGGCTCTGCCACCAGCGCGGGCAGTTATGCCGTGAACGGTGCCACGGTCACCGTTGCCACGCGTGGTTTCCGCTTCTGGGATGCCGAGGAGCCGGCCCGGCTGCTGCGGGTGAGCTTTGCCGGTGAATCGGTTGCGGCGGTGCGCGACGGCAGTGGTGCCGAGGTGGCGCTTGCGCGTCTCGAGCCCGTGCATATCGGCGGCATCTACCCCGCGCACAACGAGGATCGCATCCTGGTGCGTCTGGCGGACGTGCCGCCGCTGTTGATCGCCACGCTGATGGCAGTCGAGGATCAGGATTTCATGAGTCACCACGGCGTGTCGCCCAAGGGCATCGCGCGGGCACTGTGGGTGAACGTCAGCAGCGGTGCACTCGAGCAGGGGGGGAGCACGCTGACCCAGCAGCTGGTGAAGAACTTTTTCCTGACACGGGAGCGTACCTTCTCACGCAAGCTGACCGAGCTCGCCATGGCGCTCGTGCTCGAGATGCGCTACAGCAAGCAGGAGATCCTCGAAGCCTATCTGAACGAAATCTACCTCGGACAGGATGGGCACCGCGCGATCCACGGCTTCGGGCTGGCCAGCCACTACTATTTCAACCGACCGATCGGCGAACTCGATGCGGGACAGATCGCGCTGCTGGTCGGCATGGTGCGCGGGCCCTCGTACTACGATCCGTGGCGACATCCCGAGCGCAGCCGCGAGCGCCGTGACACCGTGCTCGGGATGATGGTGGCAGAGCACGTGATCGATGCCGAGACGGCCGAGCGGATCCGCCGGCAACCGGTCGGAGTGGGTGATCGCGATCTCGCGCGTTCGCGCTTCTACCCGGCATACCTCGATCTCGTGCGCCGCCAGCTGCGCCGCGACTACCCGCAGGAGGTGCTGAGTTCCGAGGGGCTGCGTGTGTTCACCGGGCTGGACCCGACCGTGCAGCGCGCTGCCGAGCAGGCCCTGCAGCAGACGCTGGAGCGCATCGAGCGCGACTACAGCGCGCGCGGCAGGCCACAGAAGATGCTCGAGGGTGCGGTGATCGTCACCCGCGTCGACAGTGGCGAGGTGCTGGCGGTTGTCGGGGGGCGGCATTCGCGCATCGCCGGCTTCAACCGTGCACTCGATGCCGAGCGCCCGATCGGTTCGCTGATGAAGCCGGTGGTCTACCTGACGGCGCTGGAAAACGGGCGCTACACGCTGATGACGCCACTCGATGACGGTCCCGTTGCCTACAAGGGGGCCAACGGCAAGGTGTGGCAGCCGCGCAACTACGACCGTCTGGATCATGGCATGGTGCGCCTGCACCGGGCGCTGGCGCAGTCGTACAATCAGTCGACGGCTCGGCTCGGTCTGGATATCGGCATCGATCGGGTGGTCGATACGCTGCACCGGCTGGGCGTGACGCGTGAGGTTCCGGCACTGCCTTCGGTGACGCTTGGTGCCGTTGCACTCAGCCCCTTCGAGGTTGCCAGCATGTATCAGACGATCGCTTCGGGTGGCTTCGCCTCGCCGCTCAGTGCGATTCGTGAGGTGATGGACGATTCGAACCATCCACTGACGCGCTATCCGGTGGCGGTTCAGCAGCGTGTGCGCCAGTCGGCCGTCTACCTGCTCCAGTATGCGCTGGAGGAGGTGACACGCTCGGGTACGGCACGTGCAGCCGCCGCGCGCCTGCCGCCCGGGCTGGTCGTTGCGGGCAAGACCGGCACCACCGATGATCAACGCGACAGCTGGTTCGCCGGTTATTCCGGTGATCTGCTGGCAGTGGTGTGGGTCGGACGTGACGACAACGGCACTACTGCACTCACCGGAGCGAGTGGCGCGTTGCCGGTGTGGATCGAACTGATGGGTGCCGCGAGCCGTGAGCCGATTCGCTCAGCGCCGCCGCAAGGCATCGATGAGGTGTGGGTCGATGCCATCGGCGGCGGCCTGAGTGCTGCGGGTTGTCCCGATGCCCGGCTGGTGCCGTTTCTTGCCGGTACGGCGCCGTCGTATCAGGCGGCCTGCGGCGCTCCATCGCCAGGATCGGGCACGATGGCGGATTCTGTGCCGCCTTCGCGCGAGGGTGCCACACCACCCCGACGCACGACACCACCGCCACAAAGCTGGTGGAAGCGCTGGTTCGGTGGTGGTCGATGAGCGACGGAAACCCTGGATTGCCCGCTGCAGTGGGTTGCGGATCTGATTGCGAAGGAGGTGCGAACATGGGCAGACACTTTGGCATGCTGGTGCGCAGCATGGCGGCAGCAACGGTGCTGCTGCTGGGTGGCTGCGTGACGCCGCTCGATACGGCAACGCGTTCACCACCGCGGGTGGACGTTCCGGAGCCTGGGGGAGAGCGTGTCGGGGTTCGGCCGGGCGCGGCCACGTCATCTGCCCGCCCGGGTGCTGCCGCTGCCCCGAATGGCAGCGCTGGATACCCTTCTGCAGGAGCGGCGACTACCTACCCGGCCGGCGAGGCACGGGTGCCCGAGGTGGAAGCGCCGGGGCGGCCTTCGGGACAACCAGCGGGAGAGGATGGCTTCACGGTCGAAATGCCGGGATCCACCGATGAGGCCGCTGCCCCGCCGCAGAGTGGCAACCGCGCCGTCAGTATCCTGCTGGCGCAGGCCGATGATGCGCGTCGCGGCGGGAATCTGGATGCCGCGATCGCCGCTGCCGAGCGGGCACTGCGCATCGCGCCGTCCGATCCGGCCGCGTACTGTCAGCTTGCCGAGCTGCGCCTCGAGCGCGGCGAGCCTGCACAGGCCGAACAGCTGGCACGCAAGGGGCTCAGTCATGGCCCGGATGCGCTGCTGCGTGCGCGCCTCGAGGCGGTTCTGCAGCGCAGTCGTCGCTAGATACCGGTGGCGGGCAGCGTCACGGCGCAGCGACGGGGAGGGAGGGCATTTCGATGCTGACCAGTCGGTAGCCACCGGCAGGGTCGGGCTGGAACTCGATGCGCCGCGTGATGCAGCGCGGTATCTCGTCGCTCTCGTGGCTCACATACAGCAGCTGTGTGCGCGTTTCCCGTCCGATGCGATCGATCAATGCGAGGACACGCCGGCGGTTCGCCTCGTCGAGGCCGGAGCATGGCTCGTCGAGGATCAGTATCCGTGGATTCTTCACCATCGCGCGTGCGATCAGCATCATGCGCTGCTCGCCGAACGAGAGCTCGTCGAAGCGCGCATCGGCCTGTGCTCCCAGCCCAAGGACCTCGATCCACGCCCTGGCCAGACGGGTCTGCAGCGGTCCGCAATCGTCGTAGAGGCCGAGCGTGTCGAAAAAGCCGCTTGCGACCACATCACGCGTCAGTGTGCGCGACGGGTAGTCGAAGTGCAGTTGGTTGCTGACGATGCCGAAGTGCTGCTTGATCTGCCACACCGACTCGCCGCTGCCGCGCGGGCGACCGAACAGTGTCACGCGCTGCCCATAGGCGCGTGGGTTGTCACCGCAGATCAGCGCCAGCAGCGTCGATTTGCCACAACCGTTCGGTCCGGCGATGCACAGATGTTCGCCGCGCTCCATGCGCAGACTGACACCGTTCAGCACCACATGTTCGCCGTAGTGTGCGTGCACGTTCTCGAGCACGATCAGCGGCCCCGTCTCCGTCGGCACCGTGTCGTCATCGGGCGCTGCGGGCAGCGGGCGGTCACCGATCGATTCGGCTCCTGCCTGCAGTGCGGCGAATGCGTCGCCGCCCAGCACCGCGGCGCGTGCCCCATGATCGATCATCCTGCCGTCATCCAGCAGCAGGACATGCGTGAAGCCGTCGCTGATGTCCTGCGCCCTGCGCGTCAGCAGCAGCACGTGTGTCGGGCCATCGAGCAATGCATCGACACAGGCTCGCAGTACGCCGCGCGAGGCAGCGTCGACCCCCTCGTAGGGGTTGTCCAGCACCAGCAGCCGCGGCTCCATCAGCAGGGCGCGCGCAAACAGCGTACGGCGCATCTCGCCGCTGGAGAGAAAACGCAGGCCGCGCCCGCGCAGCCCGGCGATGCCAAGACGCGTGCACAGCGGTTCCACGCGCTGTGGATCGTGGGCGGCGGCGTGCAGCAGCGCCTCGACGGTGGTCCCCGAGTCGACGGCTTCCTCGAGAAAATCCGCGATATCATGGCGCGCATCTTCCGCACACAGCGCACGCTGTGCCTCGAAGGACACACAGGCGATCGTCTCGGGGCCGATGTCCGCTGCCAGTTGTACAGTCCCGCTGGCCGGGTGCAGTTCGGCGCCGATCAGCTGTGCGAGCACGGTCTTGCCAGCGCCGTTTGGCCCAAGCACGGCCCACTGTTCGCCGTCGCGGGCCTGCCAGTCGAAGTCGCGCAGGAACAGCCGCCCGCCCAGGCGCAGCGATACCTTCTGCAGCGCGAGCCACACGCCGTTTTCCCCTTCCTGATCATGCATGCGGTGAAAATCCTCCATCGATCGGCTATTGTCCGGGCTTGCTCGCATGCGACAAGGGAGCCGTACGCTTCAGGGCAGGATGAATGATGCAGGATACTGAAAGGCAACGGGAACACGCCGCGCTGCACGATTTCGGCCTGACCGAGCAGCTGCTGGCCGAGCACCGACCGCGCCGTCGCGAGGAGCGCCACACACTGCCGCGTGCGGCGGTGGCCATGTTCCTTGGTGACCACCTGCCGGACGGGCTTTCGGTGCTGATGATCAAGCGCGCCGAGCGTGCGGGGGATCCCTGGTCAGGACATATGGCCTTTCCGGGCGGGCGCCAGGAGGCGACGGATCGCAACAGCCTGGCGACTGCCAGGCGCGAGACCAGCGAGGAAATCGGCCTGCTGGCCCGCGATCAGGGCGAGCTGCTTGCACGATTGTCCGACGTGATCACCCAGCCGCGCCTGAGCGGCAGCTCGATGGTGATCACACCCTATGTGTTCCGCCTGCGCAGCGTGCCGAAACTGGTTCCCAACCACGAGGTTGCGGCGATCGTGTGGGTGCCGCTGACATTCCTTGCCGAGAGTGACAACCGTCGCAAGATGCGCTGGACGCCAAACGATGTACCGCTCGAGTTGCCGTGCTATCTCTATGGCGAGTACCGCATCTGGGGACTCTCCCTGCTGATGCTCGACGAGCTGCTCGACGCGCTGGTCTGAGTGCTGCCGATGGTGCTAGAGTCGCACCCCGTTCGCGGACAGCCGTACCAGTCCGCAACGGAAGCAGATCCACACGATGACCCACCGATTGCCAGGAAGCGGGATGCACGCCCTGCTCGTGTTGCCGTGGCACAGTCTGTTGCTGCTCGCTGGCTTCGTTCTGATCATGGCAGCTGGCATCGAAGCACCGCCTGACGAAGTTCCAGTCGAAGCGCCAGTGCGCGCTCAGACCGAGCCTCGCATCGACGCCAGTGTGCTCGAACGCTTCGGTCCACAGGAAACGCTGCTGCTCACCTACCGGGTGCGTGACGCCGAGCTGCTGTCCGAGTCCGTGCTGGAGCGCATCACCGGGCTGCGTGATGCGCTGGCCGCGCTGCCGGGCGTGTATCGCGTGACCACGCTGCTCGATGTGCCGCTGCTGTTCAGTCCGCAGATTCGCCCGGTCGATGTGGGCGGGGACCTGTTGCATGTCGCCGATGCGGGGGTCGATATCGACATGGCGCGCGATGAGCTGCGCAGCAACCCGCTCTACCGGGGGCTGCTGCTCGCCCGCGATGGCCAGGAGACGGCGCTGCGCATCGTGCTGTCGGCCACCGCCGAGCGCGATGCACTGCTTGCGGGGATTGAACAGGCCATCGCACCCTGGCAGGGTGAAGCCGAGCTGTTTGTTGCTTCGCCTCAACTGGCACATGGCGCGACTGCTGAGCAGCGTCGCGCCGCCCTGCCGCGCCTTGCGCTGGGTGTGCTGGCACTGTCGGTTCCGCTGCTTTCCCTGTTGCTGCGCAGCCTTGCGTGGGGGGTGGTGGCGCCGCTCGCTGCGCTGGCGAGCGCCCTCACGCTGGCAGGTCTGGCCGGCTGGACCGGACGCGGAATCGGTGAGGCGTCGCTCGCCGGTGTTGCGCTTGGCGTCCTGGGGACGGCTGCGGTGGCGTTGCGCCTGGCCATCGCGTGTCGCCGCCAGATTGCCCCCACATCGGATGTTCGCGTGATGCAGGCACTCGATGGACTGCTGCCGGTGTTCGGGCTTGTCACGGCGGTTGCCGCGAGTGGCTTTCTTGCGCTTGGCGTCCTTGCCGATGGGGGTCTGGCCCGCATGGGGGGTGCCGCTGCAGTTGCGATGGTGCTGGGTGTGCCCATCGCACTGTGGGTGGCAGTGCCGCTGTCGCGTATCGCGAGCGATCCCGGCGCTCTTGCCCCACGCTGGCGCCTGGGTGTGGGGGCAGTGGTGCTGCTGTCGATCGTCCTCGGGTTCGGCCAGCTGTGGATTGCCGATGGTCCACTGGCATACCGCCACGGTGATGACGGTGCCGGGAGCGACGGCGGTGACCGGATCGAAGCGGCGCTGCGTCACGCAGTGGATGAATTTGGTGGCGTCGATTCGCTCCATGTCGTGCTGCGTGACGATTCGGGGCGCAGCGGTGCGGGGAGCGCCAACCCATGGTTCAGTGCGGACGGGATGCGCCGAGTGCGGGAGGTGCACGATTACCTGCAGTCGCTCGATGGAGTCCGTGGCGTCCGTTCGCTGGCGCGGCTGCAGCAGACGCTTGCGCTGCTGCATGGCCATGAGGCGGATGATCATGAGCTTGCCGCACTGTGGAACCGGCTGCCGCGCCCACGCCGTGAACGGCTGCTGGGTGCCAGCCTCTCGGCACTGGCGCCCGAGACATTGCTGGTTGTCGGGTTCGGGGTTCCCGACGAATGGGGTGCTCCAGCCTGGCACGTGCGTACGGAAGCGATCCGCCAGCATCTGGTGCAGAACCTCGGCTTCAACGCAGGAGAGATCGAGCTGCATGTTGTGGACTCCGTGCCGGATCATGGCCCGCGTGCGTCCACATCGGGCGCCCTGGCAATCGGACTTGGAGCGGCCACGATGGGCGCCCTGCTCATGCTCCTGGTGCTGCAGCGGGTCCCTGTGCGGATTGGCCTGCGCCGGATGATGGTACCGCTCGGCATTGGCGTGCTGGGTTTCGTGGTGCTGGGGGGGTGGCTTCCCCCCGCGGATCCGCTTGCCGTGCTCTTTGCCGTGCTTGTGTACGCACTCGCCTGCCTCATGCCATCACAGGACCGTACGGCTGCGCCTGGCAAGGGCCTGTCGTGATCGGTGCGGCTTGTCGGGGCAGGGGACGGGCGCTCAGGGTGTCGTGAGCAGCGTCGCACAGCGCCCTGGATCGTCACCAGGCTGTGCGCCCAGCTCCCGGCGTGTCTGGTCGAGAGCTGCCTGCCACGGTGATTGCGCCGGTATCGTGGCGGCAAACCGCTCCAGCACTGCTTCACCGCGCCGCGGGCAGCCGAGTTCGCCCAGCACGGATGCCAGATTGTTCGCCAGCGCGGGGTGGCGGGCTCCGGCGAGCAGCCCCGCAGCGAAGTGATCCGCTGCACCGGGGAGGTCGGCGCTCGCATAGGCCAGGTTGCCGAGCGCCAGATACGGCAGCGCCTGCCCAGGCCAGTGCTCGCGCGCCGCTTGCCATGCCGCAGTTGCCGCAGCCGGTCTGGCCACGGCATCGAAGTCCGCTGCAGCCGCCAGGTAGCGTTCGGCGTTGCCCCGTGCCGGCAGCTCGCCCGGACGCAGAGCGACCATCGCCCAGCGCTGCGCCCCATCCCAGGTGCGCAGGAATGCGCGAGCCGACACAGCTGCATCATGTCGCTTGCCGGTGTTCAGATAGAAGCGGTTTGCCGCCGGGTCCACACCGGTCAGGACTGCATAGTGCCAGGCGGGAAATGCGTGTGTGCCGAGATTCTGGAACACCAGCACGGGGCGCCCGGCGGCAAGCTCTGCCAGCAGTGCCTGTGGGGCGGGATCGAGCAGATAGGGCAAGCGCCCGGCGCGTCGCGTTGCCGCAATCAGCTCGATCTGTACGCTGCCACGTCGCTCCGGCAGGTAGACCTGGGGCGAGAGCGTGAGCGGGTCGGTTGCAACGCCACTGGCCGCCAGCACGCCGGCCAATGCGGCAGGGCCACAGTCGTCGGCCGCGTGTTGGGCAAAGAACGGGACATCGTCAAGCCGGATGGCGTGCCGTGGTGCACCATCGAGTGTGTCCAGCTCGATCGTCGGGCCGATGCTGCAGCCGGCAAGCAGCACGATGCACAGCAGCAATGCGCTACGGTGCGCCGTTCTTCGATCGATGATGACCCTGCGCCGGTGATGCGTCTCAGATTCTCTTGAAGATGTCGATGGCACCGACGATTTCCAGGATGAGCAGCACGATGAACACCGCACCGATCAACCCGAGCGCACCGCCGCCCGCCGGCAGCGAATCGAGCCTTTCGTTGACCTGCGCCAGCTCGGCGTCGCTCAGCGATGCAACGCGCTCGCTCGCCTGCACTGGATCGACACCGAGGCGGATCATCGCCTGGCGCACGTCGTCGCGTGCCAGGCGCGCCTGCGTGCTGGCGATGCGCCCTTCGTGCGCATCGCGCAGGGTCGCCTCGTGGGTGCCGATGACCGCTGCCTGCACCTGGGCACTGGTCGTCGAGAGCAACAGGCTGCATGACAGCAGCAGTGCAGCAGATCTGCGCAACAGCATGACGAAATTCCCCCGTACTGCATTCTGGAATCGTGCGCCGGAGCATAAGTCGGCGGCGAGCGGAAATCCACCTCCTCAAGCCTCACTCAGGCACCCTGTTGCAGCGCCCGCTCCACCAGCATCAAACGATCGTTGCCGAAGTACATATCGCTGCCGTTGACGAACATCGTCGGTGTCCCGAAGCCGCCCCGTGCGATCAACTCGTCGGTGTTCCGTCGCAGTCGTTCGCGGATTGCGGGTTCCTCGATCTGCTGCAGGAACTCCGGCGCGTCAAAACCCGTTGCCGTCGCGATGTCGGCGAGTACTTCCGGCTGCGAGATGTCGACGAGATCGATCCAGTAGCGCTGGAACACCGCGCGTGCATATGGCACCAGTCTGTCCGCGTCGAGCGCGATCAGCGCACCGCGCATGGCCTTCACGCTGTTGACCGGAAACACTGCTGGGGAGCCGATGTTCAGCCCGTAAAGTCGCGCCCAGTCCATCATGTCCTTGCGCATGTAGGCGAAGCGGCGCGGGTTCGGGTTTGCGCGGGCTGCGTAGACTTCCTGGTTCACGGCGTTGAACACGCCGCCAACGAGTATCGGTCGCCAGTCGATTGCAACGCCGTGGCGTTCGGCAATCGGCTGCACGCCTTCGAATGCCAGGTAGGTCCAGGGGCTCGAACAGTCGAAGAAGAATTCGAGTGTCATGCCGCACTCTCCGTGGCGATGAGTCACCAGGTCATTCTACTCGCAGCATTGCCCCGTCTGCCCAGGGTGAAATCCGTGACGCTCAGATACGCCCCCGACGCCGAGCCCACCAGAGAACCACCCCGGCACCGAGCAGCGACACGATCACGCCTGCCACCAGCTCCGGCGCCGCGAGCCGGGTCTGTACCGCGGCACCGAGGAAATAACCGGGCGCAATGTACACCGGCGCCCAGGCGAGTGCCGACAGTACATTGACCAGGAAGAAATGCGTTGCCTGCATTCCGAGCATGCCGGCAACCAGCGGAATCATCGGCCGGATCGGGCCGACGAAGCGCCCGATTGCCACGCTCATCATGCCGTGGGACTCGAAGAAGCGTTCGCTGCCGGCAATCCACTCCGGGTGGCGGTGAAGCGGCCACACCTGCTTGATCCCGTGCCGATACCTGCGCCCGAGCAGGAAGCTGATGCCATCGCCGAGGACCGCGCCACTGAATGCAGCGACCAGGCATGCCGGGAGGCTCAGCGCTCCGGTGCCGGCAACGAATGCGGCCGCACCGAGCAGGGCCACTCCCGGTACCACGATTCCCACGATCGCGAAGCTCTCGGTGAAGGAAATCAGGGCGATCGCTGCTGCAACCCAGGCAGGATTGTGCGCCAGCCATTCCTGCAGCATGGATACGTCGATATGCGGTACCGGCATGGGGATGTGGTGATTCCTGTGGTGGCGTGCTGGCCCCAGCCGTGGCGCATCGTGGATGCGGCTGATGCGGAGCGTGGCATATAATGCCGCGCACGCGTACCGTTTGCTGCGCGAAACCATCACGCCGATCCGGGATGCTGCATGGATATCGAGTCATATATGGCCGAGATCGGTCGCGAGGCGCGCGCCGCATCGCGACTGATGGCGCGTGCCACGACGCAGGCGAAGAACAGCGCGCTGCATGAGGCGGCCGCGACGATTGCCGCACGCCGCGCCGAGATCGTGGTGGCAAACGACGATGACATGGCCCGTGCGACGGCGCAGGGGCTGGACGCCGCCGGGCTTGATCGGCTGAAGCTGAACGACGCGCGCATCGATGCCATGGTCAATGGCCTCGAGCAGGTGGTGGCCCTGCCCGATCCCGTGGGCGAAATCAGCGGACTTGCCTTTCGCCCGAGCGGAATCCAGGTCGGACGCATGCGCGTGCCGCTTGGTGTCGTCGGCATCATCTATGAATCGCGCCCCAACGTGACCGCGGATGCGGCCAGCCTGTGTCTGAAGTCGGGCAATGCCGCGATCCTGCGCGGCGGGTCGGAGTCACTCGAGTCGAACCGGGTGATTGCCTCGTGCATGCATGCCGGGCTGCGTGCTGCCGGTCTGCCGGAACGTGCGCTGCAGCTGGTGGCAACGCCCGACCGTGCTGCCGTGGGCAGGTTGATCACGATGCCCGAGTACGTCGATGTGATCGTGCCGCGCGGCGGCAAGAGCCTGATCGAGCGCATCTCGGCCGAAGCGTGCATCCCGGTCATCAAGCACCTCGATGGCATCTGCCACGTCTACATCGATGCAGCGGCCGATCCGGAGAAGGCGGTTGCCGTCGCGTTGAATGCGAAGACGCAGCGCTACGGTACCTGCAACACGATGGAGACGCTGCTGGTTGCAGCCGATGCACCAGCGTCGATCCTGCAGCGTCTCGCTGCAGCCTACCGCGAGCGTGGTGTCGAGCTGCGTGGCTGCGTGCGCACGCTCGAGCGGCTGCCCGATGTGGTGGCGGCGACCGAGGCGGACTGGAGCGCCGAGTACCTGGCACCGATCCTGGCGGTGCGCATCGTCGATGGCATCGATGCGGCGATGGAGCATATTGCGCGCTACGGCTCGCAGCATACCGATGCGATCGTCACTGAGGACTACTCGCACGCGCTGCGTTTCCTGCGTGAGGTCGATTCGAGTTCGGTGATGGTCAACGCATCGACACGCTTTGCCGATGGCTTCGAGTATGGCCTGGGCGCCGAGGTCGGCATTTCGACGGACAAGTTTCACGCGCGCGGCCCGGTTGGTCTCGAAGGGCTCACCTCACAGAAGTTCGTGGTGCTGGGAAATGGGCATGTGCGAGGTTGATCTGTCGTGGAGGATGCCGTGAGCACCCGTGCGGTTCGCCGCATCGGCATCTTTGGCGGCACTTTCGATCCGGTCCACAACGGGCACCTGCGCGCTGCACTGGAGGTCGCCGAGCGGCTCGCGCTCGACGAGGTGCGGCTGATGCCCTCCAGTGTGCCACCGCATCGCGAGGCGCCGCTGGCGACGGCAAGCGAGCGAATGCGCATGCTGCAGCTTGCGGCCGAGGCCAACCCGGGTTTCATTGCCGATGATCTGGAGCTGGCGCGTGGCGGGACCTCGTACACGATCGATACGCTGCGCAGCATCCGTACCCAGGTCGGTGATGAAGCGCGTCTGTGCCTGATTGTCGGCAGCGATGCGTTCGCGCGCATCGATACCTGGAAGGACTGGCGCCAGCTGGTCGATCATGCGCACATCGTCGTGGCGCAGCGTCCAGGTGCCATCTCCGGTCTCACGGAGGAAGTCAGGGCATGGGCCGAGCAGCGCCTTGCCGCAGATCCCGAGCAGGCGCTTGTCGACATGGCGCACGGTGCGATCCTGAGCGTCGTCCTGACCCAGCTGGCGATCTCTGCGACACAGATCCGCGAGATCTTCGCGAAGGGAGGTTCGCCACGCTACCTGTTGCCCGATGCGGTACTGGACTACATCCGTGAAAACCGCATCTACAACTACGTCGATTCACATTCGGGAGGCTGATGAGCAAGCTGGATTCTGCGGCGTTGCCGTGCCTTGCGGTGCGTGCAATCGAGGACATCAAGGGTCATGACATCGTCGAGCTTGATGTTCGTGCGCTTACCGATGTGACGGATCGTCTGGTGATCGTCACCGGTACCTCGTCGCGGCACGTGAGGTCCATTGCCGACAATGTGCTCGAGGAGCTGCGCAAGGCGGGCGAGCGCCCGCTCGGTGTCGAGGGTACCGATGCCGGCGAGTGGGTGCTGCTCGATTTTGGCGCACTCGTCGTGCATGTGATGAGCGCCGAGGCCCGCCGCTTCTACGCGCTCGAGAAGCTCTGGACGGATCTCGCGGAGGGGCGCTGATGGCGCTTCGCCTGCGCATTCTTGCAATCGGTACGCGCATGCCCGATTGGGTGCAGGGAGGATTCGGCGAGTACCGCAAGCGTCTGCCGCGAGAGTGTGCGCTCGAGCTGCGCGAGCTGGCGCTTTCGCGCCGCGCCGGCCACCAGGCAGTGACCGAAGAAGGGCAATCACTGCTGGCTGCGCTACAGCCCGAGGAACAGGCGATCGCGCTCGAGGTGAGTGGTGAGGACTGGAGCACGGAAGATCTTGCCGCACACTTGCGCCGCTGGCGTGATGAGGATCAGCGCATCGCATTCCTGATCGGTGGTCCCGACGGGCTTTCCCAGGCGTGTCGCGAGCGCGCGACACGTCACTGGTCGCTGTCACGCCTGACCTTGCCGCACCCGCTGGTGCGCATCGTGCTGATCGAGCAGCTCTACCGCGCGTGGACGATTCTCGGTGGGCATCCCTATCATCGTTGAGCACTGCTGATGGCGGAACGCCTGGCGATCAAGGACACGCTGACCGAGGTGCGCATCTTCAGCAAGCGCATCGTGCTGGCGGCTGTCGGCGTGCTGGTGCTGGTTGCGCTGTTGCTGGCGCGCTACTTTCACCTGCAGATCGTCGAGCATGAAAGGTACCGTACGGCATCGGA
>CAZSYV010000013.1:22798-36213 GCA_964610955.1 uncultured Klebsiella sp.
GTACCGCTGAAGTTCAACCTCACGCCGGATGAGATTGCGCGACTGGCGGTCAATCGCCACCGCCTGCCGGGAGTCGAGGTCGAGGCGGAACTGGTGCGTCACTATCCGTTCAGCGAACTGCTCGCACATGCGGTTGGCTACGTCGGGCGGATCAACGAGCAGGAGATGACCGAGATCGATCGCGTCAACTACAGCGGCACGCACCTGATCGGCAAGAACGGTGTGGAGAAGTACTACGAGGATCTGCTGCATGGCACGGTGGGCTACGAGAACGTCGAAACCGATGCGCGCGGCCGCGCCCTGCGTGTACTGGATCACACCGACTCGGTGCGTGGTGCCGACCTCACGCTGACGCTGGACCTTCGGGTGCAGCGTATCGCCTACGAGGCGCTTGGGGAGGAGCGCGGCGCGGTGGTGGCGATCGATCCGCGCAACGGCGCGGTGATCGCGATCGCCAGCGCCCCGAGTTTCGACCCAAACCCCTTCGTGTCGGGAATCGGGGTGGCGGACTATGCCCGGCTGCGCGACTCGGCAGATCGCCCATTGCTCAATCGCACCATGCAGGGCCTGTATCCACCGGGTTCCACGGTGAAACCGATGTTCGCGCTGGCCGGTCTGCACTATGGCGTCAACACACCCGAGCGGACGGTGCGTGATCCGGGCTGGTATCAACTGAACGGCAGGGGGCGTCGCTACCGGGACTGGAAGAAGTGGGGGCATGGCTGGGCGGTCGATCTCAGGGTCGCCGTGGAACAGTCCTGTGACGTGTACTTCTACGATCTGGCGCACCGTCTGGGCATCCAGCGCCTGCACGACTTCTCCGTGCGCTTTGGCCTTGGTGCACCCACCGGTGTGGATCAGACCAGTGAGCGCGCGGGCGTGATGCCCTCCGATGCCTGGAAGCGCCAGGCGCTTGGCCAGCCCTGGTACCCCGGTGAGACCTTGAGCGCGGGCATCGGGCAGGGCTATGTGCTGACGACACCGATGCAGCTGGCCCAGATGACCGCGATTCTGGCCAATCGTGGCGAGGTGTTCAGACCCCACCTGCTGGCTGCGGTCGATGGTGCGCCAGTCGAACCCGAGCTGCTGGGTACCGTCGAGCTGAGTGATCCGGCCTATTGGGACGTGGTTCACCACGCGATGGAGGCCGTGGTGCACAGCCCGCGGGGCACCGGCAAGATCATTGCGCCCGGAATCGGCTACCAGGTCGCCGGCAAGACCGGTACGGCGCAGGTCGTGGGCATTGCCCAGGGAGCAACCTACAATGCCGCAGCGCTGGCAAAGACGCAGCGCGACCATGCACTGTTCATCGCGTTCGCACCGCTCGAGGACCCGCGCATCGCGGTGGCGGTGATCGTCGAGAACGGCGAGCATGGCAGCTCGACGGCGGCACCGATCGCGCGTCGGGTGATGGACGCCTGGCTGCTGCCTGCGCCTGAACCCGCGCCTCCAGAGGACGAGCAGGCTCCGGTCGACGACACACCGGAGGTCGTTGCCGGACAGCTACCGCCCGCGGTCGCGGAGCCAGCGCAGCCGGCAGATCCGGGTGGTATGGACGCAGGAGATGGCGAGTAGATGGCACACGGAGACTTCATTCGCCAGATGCCGGGGTCGGCACGCGACTTTGGCCGCAGACCGTCGTTGCACCAGCGTCTGCACATCGACCCGCCGCTGCTGATGATCCTTGCGGCCCTGTGCCTCTACGGCCTCTTGGTGCTCTACAGCGCGAGCGGGCGTGACCTGGACAGCGTGCTGCGCCAGGGACGGTTCATGGCACTGGGTTTTGTCGCAATGCTGGTGATTGCGCAGCTCGATGTGCAGACCGTGCGTCGCTGGACGCCGTGGATCTATCTGTCCGGTGTGCTGCTGCTGGTTGCGGTCGATGTGGTCGGCATCGGGGCAAAGGGCGCGCAGCGCTGGCTGGAGATTCCCGGGGTGGTGCGTTTTCAGCCGTCCGAGATCATGAAACCCGTCATGCCGCTGATGGTGTCGAGCTTCCTGGCGGCAACTGTACTGCCACCACGAATGCTGCACGTCGGCGTCACCGTGCTGATCGTGGTCGTGCCGACCGTGCTGGTGTTGCTGCAGCCCGACCTGGGCACGGCGGTGTTGATTGCTGCCTCGGGCTTCATCGTGCTGTTTCTTGCCGGTCTGAGCTGGCGCTATGTTGCGGCCGTGGTGGTGGCGGTGATGACGGCAGCGCCACTGATGTGGAACTTCGTGCTGTATGACTACCAGAAGGCGCGGGTGTTGACGATGCTCGATCCCGAGAGCGACAAGCTTGGCGCGGGCTGGAACATCATCCAGTCGAAGACCGCGATCGGCTCCGGTGGCATGGATGGCAAGGGCTGGCTCCATGGTACGCAGTCACATCTGGACTTTCTTCCCGAAGGGCATACCGATTTCATCATTGCCGTACTCGGTGAGGAGTGGGGGTTCCGTGGCGTGATGCTGCTGCTCGCGCTCTACCTTGCGCTGATGGCCCGCTCGCTGTGGGTTGCGCTGCGCGCGCAGGACATGTTTGCACGCCTTGCGGTCGGAGGGCTCAGCCTGACGTTTTTCGTCTATATTGTCGTCAACATGGGCATGGTGTCGGGCCTGTTGCCGGTGGTTGGTGTACCGTTGCCATTGATCAGTCAGGGAGGGACGGCACTGGTTTCGTTGCTTGCGGGTTTTGGCATCATCATGGCGGTCTCGACCGAGCATCGTCGGATCCTTGGCTGATGATCCTCCACGGCGGGTCTGCAGCCATCATCCTCAGAGGTACTGCATTGTTTCGCTTCCTTGCTCCCCTTCTTCTGCTGATCACGATGCAGGCGTTTGCCAGTGGCTACGTCGATCATGCCGGCTACGCGGCCTTCGAGAAGCGCATGGTCGAGGATCATGGCTTCACGGCGCAGCAGCTGCGGGAGTGGTTCGGCGCAGCCGAGCGCAAGGACACCATTCTCGAGGCGATATCGCGCCCGGCCGAGAGGCGCCTGAGCTGGGGCGAGTACCGCAAGATCTTCATTACCCCGGCCCGCGTCGACGGTGGCATCGCGTTCTGGCGTGCCAATGCCGCCGACCTCGAGCGCGCGGGTGCGACCTATGGCGTTGCGCCCGAGGTGATCATTGCAATCATCGGTGTGGAGACGCGCTATGGCACGAACATGGGTTCGTATCGCGTGATCGATGCGCTGGCGACGCTCGCCTTCGACTATCCACCGCGCAGCGAGTTCTTCACCCGTGAACTCGAACAGTTTCTGGTGATGGTGCGCGAGCAGGGCTTCGATGTGCTGTCGCTGCGTGGATCCTACGCCGGTGCAATGGGCATGGGGCAGTTCATTCCGAGCAGCTTCCGTGCCTATGCCGTCGACTTCGACGGTGACGGGCGCGCCGACATCTGGAGCAGCCGTGCGGATGCGATCGGCAGCGTCGCCAACTACTTCAAGAGCCACGGTTGGGAGCATGGTGCTCCGGTCGTGGTGCGCGCCCGTGTGGTTGGCAGGGTGATGAAAGAGCGCATGAATCCCGGTCTGGATCCGCAGGTGATGGTCAGCGAGCTGGCGGCTCTCGGAATCGCCCCGAAGCGCACGCTGAGTGCCGGCGAGCGTGTCCTGCCACTGATGCTCGAAGCCGACTCCGGCCCTGAATACTGGCTCGGTCTGCACAATTTCAACGTGATCACGCGCTATAACCGCAGCGCCCTCTACGCCATGGCTGTGCACCAGCTCAGCCAGGCGATCCGCGCCGGGTACGAGCGGCCATGAGCATCGGTCGAAGCAGATATCCGGGGTTCGTTGTCGCGCGTTGCCGTGCGCGCCTGGGTGCGGCAGCGCTGGTCGCAATGCTTGCCGGCTGTACCACGCTTCCAGAGGCGCCACAGGGTGCAGCGACACAAGGCGGTGCCGAGCGTGTGCTGAAGGATGGCACACCGCAGTTTCGTGCCGATCTCGCGTCGATTCCCGATGCAGTTCCGCGCCCGGATCCGGTGACCGGCGCCGGCAACAAGAGCCCCTACACGGTGCTTGGCACGACCTATCGGGTGGTGCCGGTGCCGCCGGGGTATCGTGAGCGTGGCTTTGCATCCTGGTACGGCACCAAGTTTCATGGGCGCCATACCTCCAACGGCGAGCCCTATGACGTCTATGCGATGACGGCTGCGCACAAGACGTTGCCGATTCCCTGCTACGTTCGCGTGAAGAACATCGAGAACGGACGCAGCGTGGTGGTGCGGGTGAACGATCGGGGCCCGTTCCACGAGGGGCGGGTGCTGGACCTGTCGTATGCGGCAGCCTACCGCCTGGGTTATGCCGATACGGGCACTGCGCTGGTCGAGCTGGAACTGCTGGACCCGATGGCACCGGAGTGGGTTGCGCGACGCGGAGAGGCGGCTGGCAGGATGCGGATCGCCACGGCTTCGCCGGCAGTGCGCAAGACCTATGTTCAGGCAGGTGCGTTCCGCAGTCGTGACAGTGCCCGCAACCTGCAGCAGGCGCTGGCATCACTGCTCGGACATGCGGTGGCGGTTCATCGCTCCGATGACTCTGCAGACCCGTGGTATCGCGTGCGGATCGGTCCGCTGGAGAGCAGCGAGGCGCTGGAAGATACGCAGCGACGGCTTGCTGCAGCAAGCATCGCCGGCGTGCAGGTGATCACCGAGTAAGGCTCGCGGTATACTGCGCACCTGCTTTGCAGCCAGTCCTCCGTGTCGCGCCAGCGGCAAGGCGAGGGCAGCACAGTTCGATCCCCTTCTGGAGATACCGTGATCAGAGTCCTGGTACGCCTTGCCCTCATCCTTTTTGTCGTTGCCACGCCCTGTGCGCTCTTCGCCCAGGAACCTCAGCCTGCCCCGCTCGCAGCAACGAGTGGGGCGGCACAGCTGCCGATCATTCCGGCACCGCCGACGATTGCCGCACGCGCGTGGATCCTGCTCGATGCCGATTCCGGCAGAGTGCTCATGGAGCACGGCGCAGACGAGCGCATGGCCCCGGCGAGCCTGACCAAGATGATGACCGGCTACGTGCTGTCGGAGGCAATACGCAGCGGCAAGGTCTCATGGGACGACAAGGCGCACATCAGCCACGCGGCGTGGGCGCAGAACCCGATCTTTGCCGGCTCGTCGCTGATGTGGGTGGATATAAATGCCGATGTGTCGCTGAGGGATCTCTACCACGGTCTGGTGATTTCATCGGGCAACGACGCCTCCGTCGCGATTGCCGAGTACCTGGCCGGCTCGGAGGAGGCCTTTGCCGCGGTGATGAACGAACAGGCAGCGCGGCTCGGGATGAAGAACACCCACTTCGTCAATTCACACGGCCTGCCGGATCCGGATCACTACACCACCGCCCGCGACCTGGCGATTCTTGCGCGTGCGATGATCAAGGATCACCCCGAGGATTACGCCGTCTACGCGCAGCAGTATTTCACCTACAACAACATCCGCCAGATGAACCGCAACGAGTTGCTCGGCGAGCCTGGGATCGATGGCATCAAGACCGGGCATACCAGCGAGGCGGGCTACTGTCTGGTCACCTCGGCGCTGCGTGATGGCATGCGGCTGATTGCGGTGGTGCTCGGCACCGACAGCAAGCTCGCGCGCAAGGAAGAGAGCCGCAAGATGCTCGGTTACGGCTTCCGTTTCTACGAGACGGTGAAGGTGCTCTCCGCCGGACAGAGCCTTGGCGATACCCCACAACGGGTCTGGGCCGGCACGAGTGACGGCGTTCGCCTCGGCGTCGCCAACGACCTGGTGGTCACCATCGCGCGTGGGCGGGCGTCGGAGGTTCGCGCCGCGTATGTGCTCGATGACGACAACCGGGCGATCAAGGCGCCGGTCAACGCCGGGCAGGTGATGGGCCGGGTGGTGGTCGACCTGGACGACGAACCGCTTGCAGAGGCGCCACTGGTCGCACTGGATACGGTCGAGCGTGGCGGTTTCTTCCGCGTGCTGTGGGACTCGGTGATGCTTTTCTTCCTGCGCCTGTTCGGCAGTGTGTGAAGCGATCGCCTCCCCCGGGAATGACGAGATGAGCCACTGTGATCCGCCACGCATCGAGTTTCCCTGCGACTATCCGGTGAAGATCGTCGGAAGTGCCGCAGAGGACTTTCGTCTGCTGGTAGAGGAAATCGTCGAACGCCATGCCGCCGGCTTCGAACGTGAACGCACCACGGAGCGATTCAGTACCAACGGCCGCTTCGTGTCGGTGACCGTGGCGATCGTTGCCACCGGCCCCGAGCAGCTGCAGGCCCTGTTCGAGGACCTGAAGGCTACCGGGCGCGTGCACATGGTGCTCTGAGGTCGTTGGTGTGAACTGTCCGGTCCTGCAGGTCGAGCGCTCGGACAGCGTCGGGTACGAGCATGCGTGGCGCACGATGCAGCACTATACCGACACGCGCACCGCCGACAGTCCCGACCGCATCTGGTTGCTGCAGCACCCACCCGTATTCACGCTCGGGCAGGCGGGTCGGAGCGAACACCTGCTCGATCCGGGTGACACGCCGGTGATCCATGTCGATCGGGGCGGGCAGGTGACCTGGCACGGTCCGGGGCAGTGCGTCGTCTATCTGATGCTCGATCTGCGCCGGCTTGGCATCGGTGTGCGCGATCTGGTCGATCGCATCGAGGCGGCGCTGGTCGCCACGCTGGCGGCGCTGCAGATCGTGGCATGCCCGCGCCGTGAGGCGCCGGGTGTCTACGTCGATGGGGCGAAGATCGCTGCACTCGGCCTGCGTGTGCGTCGGGGGTGCTGCTTTCACGGGCTGGCGCTGAATGTCGACTGCTCGCTCGAACCCTTCTCGCGCATCGATCCGTGTGGCTACCGCGGCCTCGCGGTCACGCGCATCGTCGACCAGGTTGCGCCTGGCAGCGATATTTCGCGCGCACGCATCGAAGCGTTGCTGCTCGATGCGCTCATCGATGTCTTTGGCTATACGTCTCCCCTGCAGAGGACTCCATGATGATGCGTTTCATTCTGCCGTTGGCCCTGCCCGGCATGCTGCTGCTCCTGGGCTGCAGCGATGCCGCCCGGCAGAGCGCGGCACAGCCACCCGCGGCAGTTTCCGATCCGGCAGCGGTGTATGCGAACCCGGCAGGAATCGACCGCAGCGGTTTCGACACCGGAGTGCGCCCGCAGGACGACTTCTTCGAATGGGTGAACGGTGGCTGGATCGCCCACACGGAAATTCCGCCGGATCGCAGCTGGTGGGGCGTGGTGCCGGAGCTGCGTGCCGAGAACGAGGCCCGCCAGCGCACGATCATCGAAGAGATGGGCGCGCGCCGTGATCCTGATGCGGGAACGGTCGAAGCCAAGATCGGGGCCTTCTTCGACAGCCTGAACGATCGGCAGCTGGTCGAGGGCAAAGGTGTTGCACCGATTGCCGGTACCCTGGCGCGCATCGACGCGATCGACTCCCCTGCTGCGCTTGCCGCCGCTTTTGGTGCTGCCGCACTGCTTGGCCTCGACGCACCCCTGGCGGTTGGCGTGGTACAGGATCCCGGCACGCATGATCGCTACATCGCCTATCTGTGGCAGAGCGGCCTCGCCCTGCCCGATCGCGAGTACTACCTGCGCGATGACGAGAAGTTCCGGCGTATCCGTGCCGCCTACCCCGCCTATGTCGCCAGACTGCTCGAGCTTGGCGGTTTCGGCGGCACGCCGGAGCAGGCGGCTGCAGTCGTGGCGATCGAGCAGCGGCTCGCGCAGGCGCAGTGGCCTGCGGAGGAAAACCGCGACATGAAGAAGCTCTACAACATGGTGAGCGTCGCCGAGCTGCCAACGCTTGCGCCAGGCCTTGCCTGGGCCAGCTATCTCGACGCTGCCGGCCTTGGTTCACGCTCGCAGCTGATGGCAGCACAGATCGACTACATCCGTGGCATCGGTGCAATCGTTGGCGAGTTCCCGCTGGCAGCGTGGAAGGATTACCTGCGCTACCACGCGCTGAACGAGGCTGCTCCGTGGCTGTCGAGCGAGTTCGAACGTGTCCAGTTCGAATTCATGCAGCGTGAAGTGCTCGGACTCGCGGAGCTTGCGCCGCGCTGGAAGCGTGCCGTTCGGGCGATCGATGGGCTGGTTGGCGAGGCGGTCGGGCAGGTCTACGTTCAACGCTATTTCCCTCCCGAGTACAAGCGTTCGATGCAGCAGCTGGTCGCCAACCTGATGGAGGCGTTCCGTGTCGGCATCACCGAGCTCGACTGGATGAGCGAGGAGACGAAGCGCAAGGCCGAAGCCAAGCGCCAGCGGCTGGTGACCAAGATCGGCTACCCCGACAGGTGGCGTGACTACTCGGGTCTGGAGATTCGTGCCAATGAACCGCTCGCCAACCTCGCGCGCGCGAACCACTTCGAATACCGCTACCAGCTGGCGAAGCTCGACCGGCCGATCGATCGTGACGAGTGGGAGATGACGCCGCAGACGGTGAACGCCTATCACCAGCCGTTCATGAACGAGATCGTCTTTCCTGCAGGTTTCCTGCAGCCGCCGAACTTCAACATGGCGGCAGATCCGGCAGTGAACTACGGTGCGATCGGCTATGTGATCGGCCACGAGATCGGCCATGCCTTCGATGACAAGGGGCGTGCCTTCGATGCGTACGGCAAGCTGAACGACTGGTGGACCGCAGAGGATGCTGCACACTTCGAGCGTGCTGCGGCGCGGCTCGTCGAGCAGTACGACGCCTTCAGCCCGATCGAGGGCATGGCGATCAACGGCAGGCTGACGCTTGGCGAGAACATTGCCGACCTGACCGGCGTCACGATTGCCTACCGCGCATACCGCGCATCGCTTGGTGGCAGGGAGGCGCCGGTGATCGATGGGCTGAGCGGCGATCAGCGCTTCTTCATCGGCTTCGCACAGGCCAACCGCGCGCAGATTCGCGAGGAGACGCTGCGGGCACTGCTGGTGAGCGATCCACATTCACCGGCGCACTATCGCGTGATCGGCGTGCTGCGCAATTTCAGCCCGTTCTACGCAGCCTTCGACGTCAAGGCGGGTGATGGCATGTACCTGCCGCCTGCGGAGCGGGTGCAGATCTGGTGAGCCGTGGTGGCGCATCCGGCGCCGCGTATACTGCAGTCACGCACATTGGAGAGCCGAGTCATGTACACCCTGTACATTGCCAACAAGAACTACTCGTCGTGGTCGCTGCGTCCCTGGGTGCTGATGCGCATCCTGGGCATTGGTTTCGACGAGAAGCTGTGTGTCTTTGGCGAGGGTTCCAACCAGGAGCGGTTCCGGGTGTTCTCTCCTTCAGGCCGGGTGCCCTGCCTGCACGATGGTGACATCGTCGTGTGGGATTCGCTGGCGATCGCCGAATACCTTGCCGAGCGTCATTCCGGCGTGTGGCCCGATGATGCGAGGGCGCGTGCGTGGGCGCGCAGTGCAGCGGCGGAAATGCACTCGAGCTTCAGCGCGCTGCGCAGCAGCTGCGCCATGAACTGTGGTGTGCGGGTGCGCCTGCGCGAGCTGTCGCCCGGGTTGCGCGCCGATCTGGCACGGCTCGAGGCGCTGTGGAGCGACGGGCTGGAGCGTTTTGGCGGTGACTGGCTTGCCGGGGCATCGTTCAGCGCCGTGGATGCCTTTTTTGCACCGGTGGCGTTTCGCATCCAGGCCTACGGTCTCGAACTGGGCAATCCCGCTGCCCGCTATGCCGAGCGCCTGCTGGCACTGCCGGCGATGCGCGAGTGGTACGACGCCGCGTTGCTGGAGCCGTGGCGTGCGCGCGCACATGAGGCGGCACTGCAGGCAAGCACTACCGTGCTCGAGGACCTGCGCGTACCGGAGCAGTAGCACTTGCGCCGGCGACGAGCCCGAGGAGTGCATCCCAGGCATCGCGGCGCTCCAGGCCCTTGATGCAGCGATCCACGTCGGCGGCCTGACGCAGCATCCGCTGCAGGCCCTGCACGCCGAGGCGACGCAGCGCCATCTCCGTGGCGGGCTTGCCGCGTTCGGCCTTCATTGCCTGTTCGCCGGGCTCCCCACCGGCGCGCCGGCGTGCGATGCGCAGCGCACGGCGAGTCTCCTCGGCCAGTGCCCACAGGATCAGGGCAGCTTCGGTGCCCTCGCCCTGCAGGGTCGAGAGTGTGCGAATCGCCGCCCCCTGATCGCCCTCGAACACGCGATCACACAGATCGAAAATCGAGTAGCGCGCAGAGTCGCCGACCAGTGCCGCAAGTGTGTCCGCGTCGAGTGGCCCCGGTTCGGCGAGCAGTGTGAGCTTCTCGATTTCCTGGCGTGCGGCGAGCAGATTGCCTTCGACGCGCTCGGCGAGCAGGGTCACGGCGTCGCGCGTCGGCCTGAAGCCGGCCGCCTGCAGGCGCTGGGCGATCCAGCCGGGAAACTCGCTGCGCCGCAGTGGCCACACGCGCAGGGTGGCGCCGGCCTTTTCGATCGCGCGCGCCCAGGCGGACCTGTCGACATCACGCTCGAGCTTGCCGGCAAGTACCAGCACCACGTCTCCCGAGGGCGGCAGTGCCGTGATCTCGCGCAGCGCCTGGGCACCAGCCGTACCGGGGCGTGAAGCGGACAGACGCACTTCGACCAGCCTGCGCTCGCCGAACAGCGACATGCTGCCGAACTCGCCGACAAGGCGGTTCCAGTCGAAGCCCGCATCGACGTTGAAGATCTGGCGGTCCTCGATTCCCTGAGCGCGGCAGGCGCCGCGCAGTGCATCGGCGCACTCCTGGATCAGCAGTGGCTCGTCGCCGTGGATCAGGTAGAAAGGCAGCAGCGGGGTCTTCAGGCGAGTGTGGAATTCATCGATGCGCTTGATCTGCACCCGTGCGCCCTACTGTGAATCGACCGTGGAGGGGACATGGCGCAACTGGCGCAGGATCTGGTTCGCCACCTCGTCGCGCAGCTCGCTGAGGATCAGCTTCTCCTCACCCTGCAGTGCAATGATGCTGTTCGGGTCGAAGGCATAGATGCGGTTTGCGCTGGCGGTGCGCGGGCCGAAGACGATGTCGCCATCGGTGTTGCGCACATCGAAGCTGACCGACACGCGCATCTCCTGTTCGGCAGCACGCGCGCTGCGATCGAGTGATACCTTGCGCGTGCTGCGGTGTTCGGCACCCAGGTGCAGCGAGGGGCTGTGTCCCGCATCGCTGCGTACCTCGACACCGGCCACGCCGAGCAGGCGTTTCACCCGGATCGACACGGCATCGTCGGGTCCGGCGCTGTCGATGTGCAGCTGACGCATCGGCAGTGTCACATCACTGCTGCCGCGCGGATGCCAGCCGCAGGCCGACAGGGTAAATACGGTAACGGCCACGAGGAGGGTATGCAGCAGGGAGGCAGGCATGGCGATCATCCGCTCACGACGTTGACGAGTTTGCCGGGCACCACGATCACCTTGCGCACCGGCTTGTCGCCGATGAAGCGCTGGATCTGCGGGTCGGCGAGTGCCATGCGCTCGAGTTCCTCGCGGGGTGCGGTGGCGGGCACGGCAATGCGTGAGCGCAGCTTGCCGTTCACCTGCAGCACCAGTTCGATCGTGCTGCGCGGCAGCGCCGACTCGTCGACAAGCGGCCACGCAGCATCGATCACCGGATCCGCGTGTCCCAGTGCCCGCCACAGGGCATGACAGACGTGTGGCACCACCGGTGCGAGCAGCAGCACGGCCGACTCGAGCGCCTCGCGCTCGATCGCCAGCCCGAGTGGCGAGTCGCGCCGTGCGCGCCTGCCGATCTCGTTCAGCAGTTCCATCACCGCGGCGATCGCCGTATTGAACGTCTGACGCCGGCTGAAATCGTCGCTCACCTTGGCGATGGTCTCGTGCGTCTTGCGGCGCAGCTCCCGCAGGTTGTCGTCGAAGGTGGGGTCTGCGTCGAGCGCCGTGGCATCGATCGCCAGCGCATGCGTGCCAGCGCCACCATCGAGGTGCGTGTGCACGGCCTTCCAGAACCGCTTCAGGAAGCGGCTTGCGCCGGCAACACCCTCATCGGACCACTCGAGCGTCTGCTCGGGCGGTGCCGCAAACATCATGAACAGGCGCACGGTGTCGGCACCGTAGCGTGTGATCAGTGCCTCGGGGTCGACCGTGTTGCCCTTCGACTTCGACATCTTGGCGCCGTCCTTCAGCACCATGCCCTGGCAGAGCAGCCGCGTGAACGGCTCGTCGCTGGCAACCAGCCCCTCGTCACGCATCAGCTTGTGGAAGAACCGCGAGTAGAGCAGGTGCAGGATCGCGTGCTCGATGCCACCGATGTACTGGTCGACTGGCAGCCAGTAGTTCGCCCGTGCGGGATCGAGCATCGCGCTGTCGAGGTCGGGGCAGGTGAAGCGCGCGTAATACCACGACGATTCCATGAAGGTGTCGAAGGTGTCGGTCTCGTGTTTGGCATCCATGGTGCCGATGCGCGTGCGTTGCCACTGCGGGTCGGCCTTGAGCGGGGACTGCACGCCGCTCATCTCGACGTCCTCGGGCAGCAGCACCGGCAGACGATCGGCTGGCACAGGGATCTCGCTGCCATCGGCAAGCGACAGCATCGGGATCGGTGCACCCCAGTAGCGCTGGCGCGATACGCCCCAGTCGCGCAGGCGGTAGTTGACCCTGACCTCACCGTTGTCTCGGGCGCTCAGTGCTGCGGCGATCGCATCGAAGGCGTGCTCGTAGTCCAGGCCGTCGAACTCACCGGAGTTGATCAGGCGCCCCGGATCGACGAAGGCCTCGCGCCCCAGGTCGACCGTGGCCCGTTCATCGAGCGGCGCGATCACCTGCTCGATCGGCAGTCCGTAGGCGTTAGCAAATTCCCAGTCGCGCTGGTCGTGTCCCGGTACGCTCATCACCGCGCCGGTGCCGTAGTCCATCAGAACGAAGTTTGCGACCCATACCGGCACCTCGCGCCCGCTCAGCGGGTGCACGGCCCTGAGGCCGGTATCGAGCCCCTTCTTGGCCATCGTGGCCATGTCGTGCTCGGCAACCGAGCTGCGCCGGCACTCGGCAATGAACTCGGCAAGCTCGGGACGCGTCTGTCCCAGTGCCTTTGCCAGCGGGTGCTCGCCGGCGATTGCCAGATAGGTCACACCGAACAGCGTGTCCGGGCGCGTGGTGTAGATCGGGATCGCATCGATGCCTGCCAGTGGCGTCGTGAGCGCGAAGGAGGTCTGCACGCCACGGCTCTTGCCGATCCAGTTGCGCTGCATCGTGCGCACCTGCTCGGGCCAGTGCTCGAGCCGCTCGAGATCGGCCAGCAGTTCCTCGGCGTAGGCGGTGATGCGGATGAACCACTGCGGGATCTCGCGGCGTTCCACCGGCGTGTCGCAGCGCCAGCAGCAGCCATCGACCACCTGCTCGTTGGCGAGCACCGTCTGGTCCTTCGGGCACCAGTTCACCGCCGAGACCTTCCGGTAGGCCAGGCCCTTCTCGTAGAGCCGGGTGAAGAACCACTGCTCCCAGCGGTAGTACGAGGGCGCGCAGGTGGCGAACTCGCGCTTCCA
>CAZSYV010000014.1:0-4185 GCA_964610955.1 uncultured Klebsiella sp.
GGATTGATCCAGAAGTGCGAGCTCAGCGTCGCCGTGCTGAACGTTCAAATGCTGATGGTGGACTTCTTCGTCCGGGAATCCATTGCGAAACGTACATCCTCTGCGGATGCGTTTTCCGGCATGGCTGCACACCGGAACATCTTTTCCGAGCTCTTCGCAAGCTACTGCGGGACCGTCGAGGCGGAACTGCAGGATATCCGAAGGAACATCACTTCGATCGACTCGGAGCTGCTGAAGGTCGGCCAGTTCGTCAGCGCGCTGGAGATCGTTCGCCAGATCGGTGCCATCGAGGCGGCGCGCACCGACGAGATAAGGAACAGCTTCGCCCACTACCTCGCCACCATGGCGCACTTCATCCAGCTGCTCCGTGACAGCACCCACACGATCAGGGAGGGAGTGCTCGGTCTGAGTTCAAATGCAGAGTTCGTGATTTCTGCGGTTCGCGGCATCTCAGGCAGCGTGAATGAGATCTTCGACCATGTCTCGTCACTGCAACTGGCACAGGCGACCCAGAGCAACCACTGACACGATGCACCAACAAGGAAGAGATCCATGTCACAGCACGATCGCCACAAATGGGATTCACGCTATGCCGAGCGTACGGCGGGTGGGGCACGCGAGGCCAGCGCCCTCGTCCGCGAGTGGGTGACGCAGGCTGCGCGGGGGCATGCGCTCGACATCGCCTGTGGCACGGGGCGCAACGCGATCTTTCTGGCAACGAAGGGCTTTATGGTCGATGCACTCGACATCTCCCCGGTCGCGCTGGCGCAGGCGCGCGGGACGGCAGCTGCAGCCGGCGTGACCGTGAACTGGATCGAGCATGATCTGGACATGCCCGTGCCGGTCTGCGGCCCCTACCGGCTGGTGATCCAGCTGCACTACATCAATGCGGCGATCACACGCGACATCCCCGCGCTGCTCGCACCGGGTGGCCTGTTCATCTGCCAGCAGCACCTGCAGAGCGCGGAGCCCGTGGCCGGGCCGCAGAACGCCGCATTTCGCGTCGTGCCGGGGGAACTCGTGCAACTTGCTGCCGAGCTTGAAATACTCCACTACAGCGAGGGACTGTGCGAAGAACTCGATGGCGAGCACTTCGCGCTGGCGAAGCTCGTGGCACGGCGCACGCAGCACGCGACAACACCCACGTGACCCATGAGCGCACGATGGTGCATCATGCCGAGGCCGAACCGTAGGCGTTGCGACGCACAACGATCGGTCACCTCAAAGACTCGGGAGGACAACGATGAACGAAGAGCAAAGGAACCTGACCCGCCGTGAGTTCGTGAACGCCAGCGCAACCCTCGCCGCCGCAGCCGTGCTGATGCCACCCGGCGCCGCTGCAGCGGGCACCTCGGCGATGGCGCTGCGTGACTATGTAGCGCACGACGCAACGGGGCTGGCGGAGCGGGTGAAGCGTGGCGAGGTATCGCCCGCCGAGCTGCTCGAGCTGGCCATTGCGCGCACCGAGGAAGTCAACCCGGCAGTCAATGCCGTGGTCCTGAAACACTACGATCTGGCGCGTGCTGCACTGAAGGGCATCGATATCAAGGCAGCGCTCGGGGGAGTCCCGTTCCTGCTGAAGGACCTTGGCGTCTACATCGAGGGCACCGTAACCACCAACGGCTCACGCTTCTTCCGTGACCGGGTAGCGAAGCAGACCAGTACCGTGGTGCGCCGCTACCAGGCAGCCGGACTGAACATCTTCGGCAAGGCACACTCGCCCGAGCTCGGCCAGATCCCGAATACGGTGTCGTCGCTGTGGGGCAAGACGCGCAACCCGTGGAACCTCGAGTACTCCGCCGGCGGCAGCTCGGGCGGCTCGGCGGCAGCGGTTGCGGCGGGCATCGTACCGGCTGCACACGCCACCGACGGTGGTGGTTCGATCCGCTTCCCGGCGGCAATGTGTGGACTGGTCGGGCTGAAGCCAACGCGTGCTCGTACCCCGCTGGGGCCCGACAAGAGCGAGGGCTGGTCGGGTCTATCGTGCGGGCATGTGGTTTCACGCTCACTGCGAGACAGCGCACTGCTGCTCGACCTCACGCAGGGCGCCGAACCCGGCGCCGCCTACTGGCCACCGCAACCGGAAGACAGCTTCGTCAGCGAGTTGCAGCGTGATCCCGGCAAGTTGCGCATCGCCGTGATCAGCAAGTCCCCCACCGGCACTCCGGTGCACCAGGACAACCTCGACGCAATCGCCAACGCACGCCGCATCCTCGAGTCGCTCGGCCACGAGGTGTTCGATGCCGAGCTGCCTGCATCATTCAAGGACTATATGAGCAGCTTCGGGGCACTGTCGTTCGTCGGTGTGTGCACGACGATCCGCGACCGGGCACGCGAGCTTGGTCGTGAGCCCGGGCCAGATGACCTCGAACCGGTCGTCAACGGCTACTACCAACAGCGCGCATCGGTCAGCGCACTCGACTACGAGGATGCCCGCCAGGCAGTGCAGCGTCTTGGTTTCGAGATCAACCGTTTCATGGCTCACACCGATGTGCTGTTGATGCCAATGGCCTGCCGCGCGCCGTGGAAGATCGACGACATCCTGCTGACCGTGCCGCAGGAGGAGTTCTACCGCGAGGCGGTCGGCTACAGCGAGTTCAGCGCACTGTTCAACTGCACCGGGCAGCCGGCGCTGTCGCTGCCACTCACGCTGAACGCGGCAGGCATTCCGGTCGGCACTCACTTTGCCGCACGCTACGGTGACGAGAAGACGCTGTTCCGCCTGGCAGCACAGATCGAGCGTGCCACCCCATGGGAGAAGCGCGTGAGCCCGATGCTTGCCAAGGTGCTGGGCAGCTGATTGCAGGCACCGGCCTGTACCCGCGCGCTGGCATGCAGCGCGCGGTCAGACACGAGGAACGAGTGACGATGGATGCCGCTACGCACGAAGCGATCGCCTTTGCGGAGGAGCTGCTGGAGCGCGCGGGACAGCTTGCGCTGCGTTATTTCCGCCAACCGCTGGATGTGATCAACAAGGACGCAAATGGGCGTTTCGACCCGGTCACGGTCGCCGACCGCGAGGTCGAGACATTCATCGCCGGGGCATTGCGTGAACGCTTTCCAGAGCACGGGGTCATCGGCGAAGAGCATGGCGTGATCGACGGACACGCGCGCTTCAGCTGGATCATCGACCCGATCGACGGTACACGCGCATTCATCAGCGGCATGCCCGCCTGGGGAATCCTGCTCGGACTGCGCGAGCACGGTGAGTGCATCGCCGGACTGGTGCACCAGCCGTATCTTGGCGAAACTTTCATCGGCACCCCAGCAGGAGCATGGATGCGTCGGGATGGTGAACGTCGTGAGCTGCGCACGCACCGGGAGGTGCGGCTTGCGGACTCGATCCTCTACTGCACGCACCCAAGCATCTTCCCGATGCCGACCGAGCTTGCCGATTTCGAGCGCGTCGCGGCCTGCTGTCGCCTGATGCGCTACGGTGGCGACTGCTACTCGTACTGCCTGCTCGCGCTGGGACAGATCGACCTGGTGATCGAGGGCGGGCTGCAGGCCTACGATATCCAGCCCTTGATCCCAATCATCGAGGCTGCCGGCGGGGTGGTGAGCGGCAGGGACGGAAGTGATGCCTCCTGTGGCGGCTTCGTGGTGGCATCGGCAAACCGCGCGCTGCACGCTGAAGTACTGGCGCTGCTGCGCGAGTTCGCCACCGAGCGCGGCGCGCACTAGAGGCACCGACACCGATGTCCGGTGACTCGAAGATCAACGAAGGCGAATTCTCCGCGCGCTTCTACCAGCTCTCGTACCTGCTGTCGCGCTTCATCGTGCCGACGATGCGCGACACCTACCACGAGTTCGGCGGCGATATGCTGATGACCCTGGTACTTGGGGAAATCGCCACCCACAATCTCGGCCGTTTCTTCGCCGGTGATGAACCACAGCTCCCCGAATCGGCACTGAACGATCCCGAACTGCAACGCAGCCTGCTGCGCCCGTGCAACGCACTGTCGATCAGCAACGCAACCGGCATTCCACGCGAGACGGTACGCCGCCGCGTCAAGACGCTGCGTGAACTTGGCCTGATCGAGCAGGACGAACGCGGCCATCTCTACGTGACGCAGAAGGCGGCCGAGCGCTTCCAGCGACTGACGCGCTCGACGCTGGAAAACCTGCTGCCGGTTGCCGAATCGCTCACGGCGCTGCTGCGCCCTTGAGCGTAGCTGGTGTCAC
>CAZSYV010000014.1:4285-21854 GCA_964610955.1 uncultured Klebsiella sp.
TTCCGCCAGGTTCACGCCCGATCTCCGATGTTACTTCCGAGAAAGCAGGGTAGGTGATTTCCTGGAAAGATGGGTTCCCGCTTCCGCGGGAATGACGTTCCTTTGCAGGGGTGGCGTTCTTCCTTGGGGATGGCGTTCTTCCTTGGGAATGACGCTCTTCCTTGGGAATGACGCTCTTTCGCGCGGGTGACGATAGCTCCCACGCGGGCACAGCTGCATCGATATCGCGGCTGCTCGAGCTGAAGCTGAGCGAGCAACTCCCACGCGGGCGTGGCCACATCGCCCCTGCGCAAGCGTAGTCGCATCACCCGCGCGAAAAGGCGTCGTTGCATCACTCGTGCGGAAACGAAACCACATCACCTCTGCATGAGCAAAATTGTGCCAGTCGATTAAAAACGAATGGCGTCGTCGCCGCAAAAGTGGAACTGCGTCAGCCCTGCGAAAACGAGACTGCATCACCCCCGCAGAACCAAAGCCGTGTCACCCCCCGCAGAACCAAAGCTGCGTCACCCCCGCGAAAGCGGGGGGCCAGTACGAGGCAGTTCCGCCAGGTTCACGCCCGATCTCCGATGTTACTTCCGAGAAAGCAGGGTAGGTCGGCGACAAGGGCGTGGCTGCAGCTCACGGCAGTTCGGCAAGGCGCTGGATCAGGGCGGCGATGCCACGGTAGTACGGGTGCGCCGCATGGTGTTCGAGCCGTTCACGCAGTTCCTTCGACCAGCGTGCCGGGTGGCGCCGCTGGAAGTCACTGCGCGCACGGCTGAAGTCGTCCGGGCTTTCGCCCGCCGCAAGGCTTGCCGCCTCGCACTCGCTCAGGTAATGCAGGAAATCCAGCTGCGCGAGCACATGATCAGGAAACTCGTTCCCCGGAGCCCCCTCGGCAGTCAGCCCGAAGTGGCTGTAGAAGCGCACCAGTTCCTCGAGCAATTTCAGGCGTCCGTCCTCGCCGAGCAGCGCACCCGTGTTCAGCGGGCAGCGCGGGCCGCTCGGGCCGGTCGCATCGAAAAGCCGCGAGTATTCGACCGAGAGTGCATCGCCCGGCGGCACGCTGCCAAGTGCCGACCACCCGGGCGCATCGTCAGGCCGCGGGTCGAGCGCGGCGAACAGCTCACGCGCACGGCGCTCGAGCGCACCGTCGCGAATCAGCGTAACCAGTTCCTCGTCGGGGTATTCGAGAGCCGCGGCAAGCAGACCCCAGGCCTCGCTGCGCAGCCGCGCGGCAGTTGCCTGACGGATATCCTCGGCCGCGGCATTCATGCCTTGGTGATCTCGACCGCCGCACCACGCGGCACATGACTCGGTGCACCGTAGAACATGCGGTAGTGCAGCTGGCTGTAGCCGCCCGCCAGGTGCAGAGCCTTCCACGGCGCCTCGATCGGCTCGGTCGGTCCCTTCCACTGCTTGAATTGATACGGCTCCCAGGCGTGGTAGACGATCACCTCGCCCGGGGCGGTCGCTGCAGCAACCTTCACCATGCACTCGAACTCGCCGCGATTGTTGTGGATGCGCACCATGTCACCATCGACGATGTCGCGCGGTGTGCAGTCACGCGGGTTCATGAAGCACACCGGCTGACCACGCTCGAGTTGCAGCATCAGTTTCATGTCGCGCCAGATCGCGTGGATGCTCCAGCGGTTGTGACCACCGTACATGCGCAGTGGAAACTCACTGCTCGCCAGCGGCGGATCCTTGTGCACGGGCAGTGCCTCGCCGCCTTCCAGGTACCACGGATGATCGATGTAGAACTGCTGGCGTCCGGTCAGGGTCGGCCAGGCGACCTTCTTCTCGACGAAATCGCGGTGCGGCCAGTGCGTGTCCTTGGGGTCATAGTCGCTGTAGTTCTGGTAGATCAGCGAGGGTCTGGCCGTACCGATCACCGGCACGGCACCCATCGCCAGCGCTTCACGGCCACTGTTTGCGCCAACACTCGGACTGTTCTCGAAGATCACATCCATCAGCCGGATCGGGTCTTCGGGATCGGTGGGATCGTACTTGCCGTTCTGGGTGTGACGGTCGTATACCGTGCGCAGATCGAAGGGTTCGTCGTGGAACCCCCGCACCTGCTCGACGCCACGCTCCCTGGCACGCTCGGCAATGTACTTGCTGAGCAGCCCGAAGGTCTCCCAGTCGGATTTCGCCTCGCCCGGCGGTTCGGTCGCCTTGTCGGAGCAGATGATGTACGGCACATAGGTCTGGCCATACTTGATGCCGTACTTCTCGTAGTAGCCCGCCACCGGCAGCACGTAGTCGGCGTACATGCTCGAGGTCGACATGCGGAAGTTCACCGACACCACCAGATCGAGCTTCGGCCAGAGCTTCTCACGGGCAATCTGTGCGGCCGGCCAGCGGCGCAGCGGGTTGCAGCCGGTGAAGATATAGACCTTCGGCGAACGATCCTCCGGCGGGTGCACCTCGATCCAGCCACGGTCGAGCGAGTCGCGCACGTACTCGCGCAGATGGCGCGGCAGCGCCGGGTCCTGGAGGTGTGCCTCGTCCCACATCTCACGGTAGCCACCGTGCACGTACAGGAACACCATCAGCGGCGAGATCGCCTCGCGTGAGCTCATGGTGGTGAATATCCGCTCGTAATCACGCGGCGAGAGCCCGCGAATCGCCTTCGGGATCAGCTGCAGCTTGTCCATCGCGGTCAACGCCGACTGCGAGGCAAGCGCATCGAGCCCGTCCATCCCCCACCACGCGGCAATGCGCACGCCACCACCCTGCCGGCCCTGGTTGCCGGTCAACGCCATCAGCAGCATCATCGCGCGCTGGAAGAGGTCACTGTGGTAGTGCTTGCAGGCACCCCAGGAGGCAAAGATCATCGAGCGGCGCGCACCGGCCATCTGGCGCGCGAAGGTGCGGATGGTGTCTGCATGCAGGCCGGTGATCCCTGCCACCTGCTCGGGGCGATAGTGCGCATCGAGCTGAGCGCGCAGGCGGTCGAACACGGTCTCGACCTCGACGCTCGAACCATCGGCCAGCCTCACCTCGAAACGCCCCGACAGCGCCGGACGGATCCTGCCAAGCGCCAGGCTGCGCCCGTCATCGCCATCGCCCTCGCAGCCCGGGGCGATGACGGGCATACCGCGCTCCTCATCCCACAGATAGAGGGCATTGTCGGCACCACCGCGCCTCATGTCGGATTCGCGCAGGAACCTCGCATCATCGGTGCGCACCAGGAACGGCAGGTCGGTCTGCTCGAGCACATAATCAGGCTTGAACAGCTGCTCCTCGATCATGATCTGTGCGCACGCGAGCCCAAGCGCCGCGTCGGTCTCGGGCCTAACGTTGAGCCACAGATCGGCGTGGATGGCACTCGGGCTGTAGTCGGGAGCGATCACCACCAGGCGTGCGCCGCGATAGCGCGCCTCGTGCATGAAATGCATGTCGGGAATGCGCGTATAGGCGGGGTTGCCGACCCAGATGACGATGTAGTCGGAGAGGAACCAGTCATCCGCGCTGCCCTCGCAGTTGAACAGTCCCCAGGTCTGCACCGCGCCCATCGGCATGTCGCTGACGCCCGCCCAGGAGTCGATGCGCGTTGCCTGCAGCGACTGGGCAAAGCGCATGTCGCCGGCAGAATCCGGCCCGAAGCCGGCGTTGGTCGTGCCGTCGTCGAACACCACCGATTCGGTGCCCTGCTCGATCGCCGCATCGATGATGCGATCGGCAATGTCGGTGAGCGCCTCGTCCCAGGAAACACGCTTCCACTTGCCCTCGCCACGCTCACCGGTGCGCTTCAGCGGATGGGTGACCCGCGACTCGGCAAGCTGCAGGTGGGTGTAGCAGGCACCCTTCTGGCAGCCACGCGGATTGAAGTCGGGCACATCGGGACGGTGTGGCTCGTATATCGCCGCCTGTTCCTCACGCCAGGCGATGCCATCCTTCACGTACACATCCCACGAGCAGGCCGAGATGCAGTTCGCCCGCGTGTGCGTGCCCTTCGCCACCCTGTCCCAGGTCCACTTCTCGCGCCAGATGTCGCTGAAGTCGTTGTAGCGCACGCGCGGCGTGCTGATCGACGGCCCCGGCTGGAAGCCGGGTTTCTGTGGTGCCCGCGGGCGCAGGTTGTGCAGGATCAGCCCGCCGGCGGCGGCAACCGCAGTCGAGCCGATGATGAAACGACGGCGCGAGATGGACATTGTGCAGACCTCCTGCCGACAGACCGTTGCAGTGCGCGTTCCGTGCCCTCAGGCCTCTACCCAGCGAATCACCTGTGGATCACGGTCGAAACCGCCGAACATGTCCTGCCAGCGGTAGGCGATCAGCAGGTCCATCAGTTCCGACTTCTCGCCGCGCGCCACCCTGGCGCGCTCGCTGGCCAGGGTTTCGAGTGCACCAAGCACGCGCTCGCCGAACAGCGAGACGAGATACTCGTTCGGGATGCGCGGTGCGCTGTTGTCGATGCGTCCCTCGGCATCGAAGCGCGGCGGCGCACTCGGTGGCACGTAGAACACATTCGGCTCGGTGCCGTACTCGGGGTGCAGCGGCAGGGCGACCTGCCACTTGTCGACCAGCTTCCAGATCGGCGCTTCCTGGTCGTCGCGATAGCCGACGAAGCGCACACGCCCCGGGCACTGGCGCGCACACGCCGGCGCCACACCCTGCTCGAGGCGCGGGAAGCAGAAAATGCACTTCTGCGCGACACGCCTGCTGTGATTGAAATAGATCTTCTTGTACGGACAGGCTTCCATGCAGTGCCGATAGCCCCGACAGCGGTCCTCGTTGACGATGACGATGCCGTCCTGTGGGCGTTTCTCGATCGCTCCGCGTGGGCAGGCCTCCTTGCACGCCGGGTGGGTGCAGTGGTTGCACAGCCGCGGCAAATAAAAGAAGTAACTGTTGGGGAAATCGCCGTCGCCCTGGTCCTCGTCCCAGTTCGGTCCCCACTGCGGGGTTTCGCCCTGCACGCCGAGGTGCACATCCTGGCCCCTGCCACCGTAGAACACTTCCTCGTAGTTGTACTTCCAGGCGTCACCGAACTCGCCAAGCGATGGCAGCTTGCCAAGCTGCGCCTCGCCGCCTGGAAAGCCGCCCCCCATTTTCTCCCACTGCCGTGGCGTGCCCTCGCCCGGCATGGTGTTCACCGTGTTGAAGAACATGTGCTCCATGCCTTCGCTGGAGGTCCACAGCGTCTTGCATGCGACACTGCAGGTGTGGCAGCCAATGCACTTGTTGAGGTCGAGCACCATCGCCATCTGACGTTCGGTTGCAGCCATTGCGCCTTCTCCCCCCCTCCGCTTGTATATGCGCCTGGGCGCACATGGTTCAGGCGAGCGCCAGATCGCGCCACTCACCCGAAAACGCCTTCAGACCGCCACGCTCGGCATGCGAGCCTTCCCATACGGCAACGCCAAAGCGCGTGGTCTGCCCGGGCGTCAGCACGATGCTGTCGGCGTTGCCCTCGCCCGCCAGCGAACGCGCCAGCACAAGCTGCCAGACACCATCGCTCCATACCGCCTTCGCCTGCACACCCTGGCTGGTGATCTGCGTGGTTCCCGGCCCCTCGGCGCGCACCTCGAAACCCTGGTTGCCGCTGTCGGCACGCCAGAACCACGCCGTCAGGGGCATTCCGGGTGCGCCCATCGTTACCAGAGGTGCATCCGCGTGCAGCGGCAGTGCAACCGCTGCCGCATCGGGAAACACGGTGTTGTCGCCGTGGTCGGGATTCAGGTCTGGATCCTGCCAGCGCAGGTGAAATGCCAGTGCCTCTGCGGTACGCAGCGCACGCAGTTCGACCGAACGGGTTGCGCCGATCGGACGATCCTTCCAGGAGTTGCGGATCGCCGCAGTGGGCTGCATCGCCGCGGGAGTGCCGAGAAGCGGCACGAGCGTTGCCTGCACCTCACCCCAGTGCGCAGCAGCCGGTTCGAGCAGGCTCTGCAGGGACTGATCGCTGACGAGCACCTTCATTATCGTTTTCCTCCGCAGGCAGCCTGAGCAGCAGCACGGTTCGGGGTTCGCCTGCAGCCGATTCTAGTGAGCCTGTCCGGCAACAGATCACGGGAATCCCCAGATTGGGTCATCCGCCAATGGATGACATCACGCCGCGAGCTTCCTATCATCGGTCACATCTGCAACAGGCACATCGTCAGCAACGGAAGGAAGAGAAACCATGACCCTGCGCATAGTCCAGTGGAATACCGGTGTGGTCGGCAAGCCGGCGGCCCGCGCAATCGTCGAGCATCCCGGGATGGAGCTGGTCGGCTGCTACTGCCACTCGGACGACAAGGTCGGGCGTGACGTCGGCGAACTCTGCGACCTGCCGCCGCTCGGCATCAAGGCCACGCGCGACATCGATGCACTGCTGGCACTCAAGCCCGACTGCGTCTGTTACATGCCGCAGTTCCCCGATGTGGACCATATGGTTCGCATCCTCGAGTCAGGGTGCAACATCGTCTCGACCGCCTACTTCATCACCGGCAGCATGTTCGGCGAAGACAACCTCGCACGGATCAAGGCGGCGGCGGCAAAGGGTGGCGCCTCGATCTACGGCAGCGGCATCAACCCGGGGATCATCAACATCATTGCGCTGGTCGCAAGTTCGGGTTGCGCGCGCATCGACAGGATCACGGTACTGGAATCGGTCGACGCCACTGCCTACGCATCCGCAGGCACCTGGGAGGCAATCGGCTTTGGGCTGCCGGTCGATGACCCGAGCGCCCCGGCAATGGCGGAACGCGCCATGCCGGTGTTCAAGGAGGCGGTGGCGATGATGGCCGCAGCGCTCAAGATCCCGGTGGACGAGATCCGCTACGACGTCGAATACGCCGCCGCCACCGAGGATGTGGACCTCGGCTACATGCGCATCGGCAAGGGCTGCATCAGCGGGCTGCGCTGCTGCTGGTCGGCACGCGTCAAGGGTCGCTCACTGATCGAGATCAAGATCGCGTGGAAGCTCGGCAGCAAGCTCGAACCGAACTGGCCGGTCGAGGAAGGCTGGGTGGTGGAAATCGAAGGATCACCCTCGCTGCGCTGCACCTACCAGCCGCGGCGCTCCAGCGATTACGACCCCGGGCTGATGACTGCGATGCCAGCAGTACACGCGATTCCCGCCGTATGCGCGGCAGCACCCGGCATCGTCACGGCAGATCAGCTGCCGCTGATCGTCGGCGAGCATGCGGTGGCTCTTGGGTAGCCGTCATCTATTATCTTGCTTCAATGAGGCCGGGGCCAAGCGGACGGAAGCCGGGGCAGGTTCCGGAAAGCACATGCATAGGATGAACTCACGTAAGCTCTTGATAAACCTGACACAACGGGCCGTGGCGTAGTCCAGCAAAGTTCGGTGCTGGAGTCATGCTGAAACCATAAAAAAGGCCCGACGCGAAGTCGGGCCAGGGGAGCAACCATCAGAATCGATACTGTGCGGGCCTTGCAGTTGGTTCCACCTGAACCAGTGACCAGACAAAGCCTATATGAAAGCAGCTGGTTGGGATCCTACACCTCCCCAAATAAAGAAGCAATATAAATACTACTTTATCTGTGGTGTGCTGCCCGCACCATCATCACATGGACGCATCGTCGTGCCGTGTCAGGAATCGAGCGGGGGCATCAATTTCGCGACTGGGCGATACGCACTGCGTCATGGCGCTGCGGCGGGGAGGATGTTCGCAAGATCCGCTGTTCTTCCGAACCAAGCATATCGGCCAGTGTCAGCTCATCGAGCACGCCGAGAAAGGCATCCAGCGCGCGCGTGAGCGCCGACTTGAGCTGACAGTGAGGATCGAGGATGCAGTGGCATCCGGTGCTGGCGAAACACTCGACGAGGTTCATTCCCGGCTCCATGTGCCGGACAACTGCGCCGATCACGATCTCCTCGGGCGGGCACGCCAGGCGAAGCCCGCCACCCTTGCCGCGCACCCCGCTGGCATAACCGTTGCGAATCAGTTCGTTGACCACCTTCATCAGGTGGTTGCGCGACACATCGAAGCGTTCGGCAATCTCCTGGATCGTGACCCGTCGGTCGTCGTTGGTCCCCAGGTAGATCAGCACGCGCAGGGCATAGTCGGTGAACTGGGTAATGTGCATGATGGGTCTGTCGAGGCATCCTCCCGGGTCGGCCAGTTGCCGACGGTGTGCCAACTGTAGCGCAACTGGGTGTCTCGTGTCGCGAAGGGGCCTTGACGACGAGTCGGCTCAAGGGGTTCCTGGCGCGCCAGCCCCAGCGTTTCAAAGAAGAAATGGAGCAAGGATGGTCGGAGGATGAGGTCGGGACTGAACGGGCGTATCGGCACTCTGTTGCGCCGCAGGCGGCTGCGTCGCCACGCGCTGCCCGACAGCGACTGGGAAGCGGTCTGCGATCGTCTGCCGCTGGTCGCCCGACTCAGTGCACCGGCGTACGAACGCCTGCGCGAGACCGCAACGCTGTTCCTGGCCGACAAGATCATCTCGGGGGCCACTGGCTTCGAGCCAAACCGGCAGCAGCGGATCGAGATCGCCATTGGCGCGGCACTGCCGGTACTGGGGCTCGGGCTTCGCCCCTACCGCTGCTTTCACGGCGTCATCGTCTACCCGGATGCCTTCCTCGCACCGCGCGAGGAACTCGACGAGGCGGGCGTCATGCACACGGGTCACGAGGAGGTCGCTGGCGAGAGCTGGGATGCCGGACCGATCCTGCTCTCCTGGGCAGACGTCGAGGCCTCGCGCGTTCCCGAGAATGCCTATCACGTGGTCATCCATGAGTGTGCGCACAAGCTCGACCTGGGTGATGGCGAGGTGAACGGGGTTCCCGGCCTGCGGGGGTCAGGGATCAGTACGACCGAGTGGCAGGCGGTGATGTCTCAGGCCTGGGAGACGGTTCAGAAGGAAGAGAAGACGTTCGGCGCACCCTCGATCGATGACTACGCACTGGAGTCACCCGCAGAGTTCTTCGCAGTCATCAGCGAGTACTTCTTTACCGTACCGCAGCACCTCGAAGCGAGTCTCCCGGACGCGTTCGCGCTGCTGCGCCGTTTCTATCGTTTCGAGCCGACCGAGGGACGACTGCTGGATGGGGCGTAGTCATGCCGCAGGAGTCGAGCGCGCCGCATGCCGGTAGCCAACGGAGGGCCCCGGCATGCGGCACAGGCGTGCGCATCAGGCGGTAGGATCGATCGCAAAGCCGTCCAGGATCGGGCGCAGCGATGCGAAGTGCGGTGACAGTGCCGCATCGAGTCCATCGACCGTCCAGCGGGCATCGTTCTCGAACACCTTGCCGAACTTCGGCCCTTCGATCACCGTGACCTGCTTGCCCCAGACGACGAACACATAGCCAGAGATGCGCTGTGCGCGCGGTGAGGCGAGGTAGCCGACGAACGGCGCGACGTTGACCGGATCGAAGTCATCAAAGCCTTCCTCGGGCTTCGCGAACATGGCTGCCGTGCCGCCACCCATCGTCATGTCGGTGCGCGCACGGGGCATGATCACGTTTGCCGTCACCCCGTACTTTGCCAGTGCCTGCGCGGTACCCATGGTCAGCGCGACGATACCCGCCTTTGCGGAGGCATAGTTGGGCTGTCCGACCGAGCCGAACAGGAAGGCTTCCGACGAGGTGCTGATCAGGCGCCCGTAGACCGTGCCACCGGTGTTCTTTGCCTGCTCGCGCCAGTGGATCGCGGCGTTGCGCATGTTGACGAAGTGTCCCTTGAGGTGCACGCGCACCACCGAGTCGAATTCCTCCTCGTTCATCGAGAAGATCATCTTGTCGCGGCAGAAGCCGGCGTTGTTGACCACGATGTTGACGTCGCCGAAGGTGTCGATCGTGGTCTTGAACAGCGCCTGCGAATCGTTCCAGTCGGCACAGTCGCCATAGACGGTGATTGCCTCGCCGCCAAAGGCGCGGATTTCCTCACGTGCGCTTTCGGCAGCCTCACGCGCTGCCGGCAGGCCGATTTCGCTGATCACCACGCGTGCACCCTGGCGCGCGAGCTGGATCGCCTCGACCCGACCGAGCCCACGGCCTGCGCCGGTGACGATGGCGACTTTCCCCGACAGTTCACTCATGTTCCGCTCCTTCTCAGTTCAGACGTTCGATGATGGTGCCGGTGCCGATCGAGGCACCGCAGCACATCGTGATCAGCGCCGTCGTCCTGTCGGTGCGCTCGAGCTCGTGCAGTGCAGTGACGATCAGCCGGGCACCGGTGCAGCCAACCGGATGGCCAAGTGCAATCGCGCCACCGTTCGGGTTGACCTTCGCCATATCCGGCTTGAACACGCTTGCCCAGGACAGCACGACCGCAGCAAAGGCCTCGTTGATCTCGATGAGGTCGATGTCGCTCAGCTTCATGCCCGATTTGCGCAAAACGGCATGCGTGGCGTCGATCGGACCGTCCAGCAGGTAGTAGGGATCGGTGCCGACATCGACCCCGACGATGATGCGCGCACGCGGCCTGAGTCCGCGGCGCTCGGCCTCCTCGCGGCTCATCCACAGCACGGCAGCCGCACCGTCGGAAACCTGCGAGGAGTTGCCCGCCGTGTGGATGCCACCCTCGGCAATCGGCTTGAGCTGGGCCAGCCCCTCCATGGTGGTCGGACGGATGCCCTGATCGTGCGTCACCAGCCGGGTCTTGCCGGTCGGCTTGCCGTCCTCGCCGAGCACCGGTGCCTCGACCTTGATCACCTCACGGTCGAAATGTCCCGCTGCCCATGCGGCAGCCGCTCGGCGCTGCGACTCGCAGGCAAACTCGTCCACATCCCTGCGGCTCAGGCCACGGTTCTTCGCGATGCGCTCGGCAGAACCGAACTGGTCCGGCGTGCTGTCCCACGGCCACTCCTTCGGCAGGAAATAGCCCGGACCATTGCGCACGTTCGCGCCAAGTGGCACATGGCTCATCACCTCGGCGCCGCAGGCAATGCCGATATCGATCTGCCTGGCATTGATCAGCGCGGAGATCAGGTGGTTCGACTGCTGCCCCGAACCACACTGGGTGTCGATCGTGGTTGCACCGGGCGCATAGCCGGTCCCCATCGACAACCAGGCGTTGCGCACCAGGTTGCCCGCCTGTTCACCGGCCTGGGTCACGCAGCCACCGATCAGCTGTTCAACCTCATCGGGTTTGACACCGGCCCTTTCGATGACCGCACGCTGTGCAATTGCCAGCAACTGTGTCGGATGAAATCCCGACAGTTCGCCAACCACCATCTTGCCGCGCCCAATGGGGGTACGCAGCGCTTCAACGATTACGGCTTCACGCATCGCCAGCTCCTTGCTTTCGGGTACATGGGCCGGCAGCACCGTGGCCGACCGGCTGCGGAAAATTCCCGCGAAATTCTGCGTCAGAACACAGGGAATTGTGGGGCCTGGCAGCATCAAAACAATGACAATACGCTTCGCCCCAGGCTGACATCTGGACTCAGACGCTCAGGGTATGGGACACGGCCAGGACGATGGCTATGATAGCGCACCCGTCAACCACCCAATCCGATGCCGGAGCATCACGACCCAGGAGCAGCCGATGAAACAGTACCGATTCGATGATGTGGACGCCCTGCAGGAGCTTGTTTCACCAGACTTTGGTGCATGGAGCTCCGAGCTCGAGATCACGCAGGAGCTGATCGACCGCTTCGCCGAACTCTCGGGCGATGACTACTGGATCCACACCGACCCCGAGCGCTGCAAGACCCAGAGTCCCTTCGGCACGACGATCGCACACGGCTTCCTGACGCTCGCACTGCTGCCGAAGATGAAACAGCCGGCGACCTACGAGCTGACCGGCTTCAACAACATCCTCAACTACGGCTCGAACAAGCTGCGCTTCACCGGCGCGGTTCCTGTCGGCAGCAGCATCCACTCACGCAGCCGGGTGAAGTCGATCGAACGTCTGCCGAAAGGCACCCAGCTCACCATCGAGACCAACGTGCACGTGGTCGGCCAGGAGCGCCCGGCGCTGGTCTACGAACTGGTTGCAATCTACATGTGAGACCCCGCCCAGGCGGCACGGCGCTCACCAGGGAAGCATCAGGCCAGGACACCACGCCTTGGTTGCCACCCGGGCACCAGGTTCAGCTTCCGGCAGTGACGCTGTGCCATCACGGTCTGTCCGTTCAGCTCGTTCGCCTCGGGCGCAGTCGCCAGCCAGACGACGACGGCTGCCGGCACCGACATCGGCGCGCCCCCGTAGAGCCGTGCAAACTCGTCCCGATCGGGCCGCAAATCCATCGCCTCGGTCATCACCAGTCCGGGTTCCATGTTGAAGAACTGCAGTGGCGTGTCTGCGTACTCCACCTTCAGCACCCCAGCCATGCGGATCAATGCCGCCTTCGATGCCGAGTAGGCGAAGCCCCAGCCACCCTTCCCCACCGGGACCGGGGGATCCATCATCCCTGCCTCGGAAACCACGTTGATGATGCAGCCCGCTCCGGCCGCGACCATGTGCGGCAGCACACGCTGGATGGTGTGCACGTTGGCAAACACATTGCCAAAAAACATGTCCTGCAACTGTTTCTGTGTAAGCTCGGCGATCGACGACATCATGCCCGACCCCTGGTAGATGCCGTTGTTGACCAGCAGGTCGATGCGCCCCCACTCGGCATAGACGCGATCGATCGCCGCGTCGATCGACGCCAGATCGAGAAGGTCGAGGCGAATCGGCAGTGCCCGTCGGCCGAGACCCTCGATCTCGGCAGCCGTTGCACGCAGGCTGCCCGGCAGCGTTCCAGGCGCCGCGCCATAAGCACCGTCCCCATGTGTCTCGCCCTCCTCGAGCGTGCGCGCAGTAACGACGACATCGTAACCCCTGCGTGCCAGCGCAATTGCCGTTGCCTTGCCGATGCCACGGCTCGCACCGGTGATGAACGCCACTTTCGCCCCCATGCCCGTCCCCTTTCCCAACATGATGATCGAGGGCGCTAAGGGTATCATCCCGCAGCGCCTGCCGCTGCACACGGCTCACCAGCGCCCCGAACGTTCACCCACCTGGAGCCACCCCGATGAGCGCCCTGCCTCCCTGCCCCGAATGCGGGTCGACGTACACCTACGTCGACGCCCTGAACCACGTGTGCCCCGAATGTGCACACGAGTGGAGCAACAGCCAAGCCGACGAGGAATCGTCAGACGGGGATGCCCCGGCGGCGCTCGATGCGCACGGCAACGCGCTCAGCGACGGCGACACCATCACGGTGATCAAGGACCTGAAGGTCAAGGGATCCTCGTCGGTCGTCAAGGTCGGCACCAGAGTCAGGAACATCCGCATCGTCGAAGGCGACCACAACATCGACTGCCGGATCGAGGGCATCGGCGCGATGAAGCTCAAGTCCGCATTCGTGCGCAAGGCATAGCATCGCGTGGGCGGGCTTGAAACACCTGCCGCAGGCCCCATCTCACCGGTATGCGTCACCGGTCCCGCATCGGCGACGTCAGCAACCAACGCAACCGCAGTGGAGGCAGATGATGCTTACGTACCTGAGCAATGGAGAGCGCAGCCTGTTCGATGAATTCGACCGGATGCAGCGCGACATGGACCAACTGTTCGGCACCTGGCCACGCGCCGCGATCCGCGGCGGCAGGCCCGGCGCCTTTCCGCCGATCAATATCGGTGCGACCGAAGATGAGGTGCACGTCCATGTGTACGCACCAGGCTTCGACGCCACGCAGTTCAACATCACGATCCAGCAGAACGTGCTGAGCATCGCGGGCAACCGCGCACCCGAGCCGCACGAGAAACGCAGCTGGTACCTGCGTGAACGCTATGAAGGCGAGTTTCAGCGTGCCGTGACGCTGCCCGAGGATGTCGATCCCGAGCGCGTCGAAGCGAGCTATCGCAACGGTGTCCTGCAACTGGTGATCAAGCGTCGTGCCGCAGTGCGTCCACGTCAGATCCGCATCAGCTGACATCACCTGATCGAGGAGGAAAACGCCATGAGTGAACAGAAACGCCCTGGAACCCAGGTACCCGTACCTGCCGCCGAGCCGGCACTGCGCCCGAACGTCGAGGTCTTCGAGGATGCCAACGGCATCAGCCTGGTCGCCGACCTGCCCGGTGTCGCGCCCGAGCAGCTGAACGTCCAGGTGGACAAGGAGACGCTGCTGATCGAGGGCAGTGCCGAGCTGTCCCTGCCTGCCAACATGCAGGTGCTGCACGCCGAGGTGCGCCACAGGTCGTACCGACGCAGCTTCGCACTGAGCAGCGAGCTTGACCCCGAGGGCATCGAGGCGCAACTGAAGGATGGTGTGCTGCGTCTGCACATTCCCAAGCGCAGCGAGGTGCGCCCGCGCAGGATCGAGGTCCGCAGCGCGTAGTCGGTACCTGTGGCCGTTCGTTCGCTCCCGAGCACGAACGGCCTCGATTCAGCCTTGAAAACGCTGCCGACGGCATGCGCGTCGGCAGCATTCATTCACCGTGTCGAACCACCTCACGTCGCCGTGCTGCGCGACTTTGTTCGCGCTGACTGCTTCTTCGCGCGCGTGCTGCCCTGGCGCGCGGCGCCCTCCTTGCTGCCCTGGCGCCGGGCAAGGATGTGTTCGGCGTACTTGTCGTTCTTGAGGTGGCCTTTCTCCGTCAGCCATACGATCGAGTCACCCAGCGTCTCGCGAATGTCGCGATACTCGATGCCGAGATTGCGCTTCGCCTTCGAGTCATCCGATGGTGTCCACTCGGTCGCGTACCAGACCGCCTCGAAGGTGATCGGAACGTTGATTTCCCGGAAGTTGTACAGCATGTCGCCGAGCTTGCCGATCGCCTGCAGCATCCGTTTCGAAACACGCACCCGCCGCAATCGCGTACCGACCAGGTCCTCGAGAATATCGGCCAGATCGCTCCACGAGAAGAACTGCCCACCCATCATGTAGCGCTCCGGCGGGCCACCGCGCTCGATCAACCGCACATGCGCCTGAGCCAGATCACGTACGTCGATGATCTGCGTTCCTGACGAGGTGACGGTGTAGACGACATCGAGCAGCGTCATCAGCCCGGCCATCGCTTCACTGAGCCCCGGGTCATCGGGGCCCATGATGCTGCCAGGGTAGGTCGTGTAGATGCCTGCGCCATGCTGCTGCAGGCCGCGCACGTACAGGTCCGCCTCGATCTTCGATCGCCCGTAGCCCACCGACTGGGTACCAAGTGGTGAGTTCTCATCGATCACATCGAGTCCCGGATTGAACAGCGCCGTGGTGCTCGAGACCTGCACGATCCGTTCGATGCCGCGCTCCACCGCCCCACCGATCACCAGCTCGGTGCCGCGACGGTTGGTACGGATGGTCTCCAGCGCATCGGCTGCACGTATGTTGACCGCCGCTGCCGAGTGCACCACCGCCTCGCAGTCCTGAAGCGCTCGCGCCACTGACCGCGGATCTGCAATATCGCCCTTCACGTGCTCCAGCTTGTCCAGACCGAACGGACCCAGGACACGACGCATCTTCTCGGGACTGCGCACCAGCAGACGCACTTCATGGCCTGCATCATGCAGCGCCCTGGCCGTGTGGAAACCGACAAAACCCGTGCCGCCGGTAACCAGCACCCGCAGGCTGCTGGCGGGTCTTCTGCGCGTACTTCTTGCCATGCGATTTCCCCCTCTTCTATATCTGTTGTTCGACGATCCGCGCGAGGTCCACCCTTGCGCCAAGTCGTGCTGCCAGCAGGTACATGCCACCGAGCTTGCGGTGCAGGAACACGGCATCCGCCGGAGGATTGTGCCGGTAACCGCTGCGAAATCCCAGATCCATCGCCGCCTCGCGCAAGCGCGCCGGCAGGTCCGATGCCGCAAAGTCGTAAGGCCCGGCGACGCGCAACGGTTCAGCGGCAAGCTCGAACAGATCGAGCACGGCGTCGCGATGGCCGCGCGTCAGATCATCCGGGAAATAACCGATCGCCCGTGCCCCTGCTGACAGCCCCGCACGATCGCGCTGCAGCGCCCCCTGGAACAGCTCGCGATAGCCGGCCACGATGCGTCGCGAGTAACGCCGTGTGGCACCGAAATCGAGCAGCGCAATTCGGCGTGTATCCCGTTGGTAGCGGTAGTTGGCGAAGTTCGGGTCGGTCTGCACCAGGCGAAACTCGAAGATCTCGCGAAACAGCAGTTGGAACAGCAGCTCTGCAATCCGGTCACGAACCGTCTGTGAGGCGCCTTCCATGCCCTCGAGCGATGAGCCTGGCACGAAACTCATCGCCAGTACCTTGCGCCGCGTGAGCGATTCGTCAACCATCGGCACGGTGAAATCCGCATCGTCTCCGAGCAGTGCGGCAAAGCGCTGCATGTACGCGGCCTCACGCAGATAGTCAGCCTCGGCACGCAGCTGGCGCTTTGCCTCGGCGAGCAGCGGTGCCACATCGAGGCCACGTGGCAGCAACCCGGTAAGACGCAGCAGTGTGGCAACATTGTCGACATCGCTGTCGATCGAGCGCGCCACACCCGGATACTGGATCTTGAGCGCCAGCTCACGACCATCCTGCGCCACCGCCCGATGCACCTGACCGATCGATGCGGCGGCAATCGGCTCCCACTCGAACCCGGCAAACAGCTCTCGCCACCCCTTGCCCCACGCCTGCTGCAGCGCCGCCTCGAGCTGTGCGCGCGGCATCGCCCGCGCATCGGAACGCAGGCGCGCCAGGATCGCGCTCAGTTCCGGGGGAAGCAGGTCGCCGTTGTCCATCGACAGCAGCTGTCCGAGCTTCATTGCCGCACCGCGCAACGTCGCGAGCTGTTCGGCAAGGCGGCGGGCATTTGCCGGGGTGAGCAACAGGTCACGCGCCCGCGGCACATCACCACGCACGATCCGCCGTCCACCCTCGGCAAGCATCCCGCCGGCGATGCCGGTTGCCAGGCGCGCCATGCGCCCAAAGCGCGCCAGGCGCCCGCGTGGTACCGCTACATCGCCCGGCCCGTCACCCTTGTGTGCCACCCATGCTCCCCCACGCGTCCCGTCAGCATTGTGCGTGAACCCGCCTGCGGCCGCACCTGCTGTGTACAATCGTGGCGCTCCGTCGCTGCGAACCGGACCCGATGCGCCGAAACCGCTTTGACAGTACCGAGGTGCGCGGGTTCAGCTGGCGCGCCATCGGCCTGATCACGCCATACCTGCTCGAGTACCGCTCGCGCATCCTGCTGGCACTTGCCTGCCTCGGGATCGCCAAGGTCGGCAGCATCTACGCTCCCTTCCTGCTCAAGTACGTCGTCGACGCCATGAGTTCGAGCCGCGACGACTGGCTGGCGGCGGCAATCGGTCTGATCGTTGCCTACGGCGTGGCGCGCCTGCTGAATGTGCTGTTCGGTGAAATCCGCGACGCGCTGTTCGGGCGCGTCACCGAGCATGCGATGCGCCGCATCGGCCTGCGCGTATTCGAGCACCTGCACGCACTCGACCTCGACTTTCACCTCGAACGCCGTACCGGAGGGCTTGCCCGCGACATCGAGCGCGGCACCAGCGGCATCAGCTTCCTGATGCGTTTCTTCGTGTTCAACATCGCACCGGCGCTGCTCGAGATCCTTGTCGTCGCGGCGTTGCTGGCCTGGAACTATGGCCTCGACTATGCGGCGATCACGCTCGTGTCGGTACTTGCCTACGCCGGGTTCTCGGTGGTGACCACCGAGTGGCGTACCGCATATGTGCGCGAAGCCAACCGTGCCGACTCGAAGAGCAACACGCTGGCGATCGACA
>CAZSYV010000014.1:21954-34768 GCA_964610955.1 uncultured Klebsiella sp.
TATGTGCGCGAAGCCAACCGTGCCGACTCGAAGAGCAACACGCTGGCGATCGACAGTCTGCTCAATTACGAGACCGTGAAGTACTTCGGCAACGAAGCGCACGAGGCGCGGCGCTACGACGAAGCGCTCGGCGAATGGGAGCAGGCACGACGACGCAACCGCCTGACACTGCTGGGGCTGAACAGCGGCCAGGCGCTGATCGTGGCTGTCGGCACGAGCACCGCCATGCTGCTTGCTGCAGTCGATGTCAGTCATGGACGCACCACGGTCGGTGATTTCGTGCTGGTCAACGCCTTCATGATGCAGATCTTCATGCCGCTCAATTTCCTCGGCATGGTGTATCGCGAGATCAAGGGATCGCTGGCTGCGATCGAGGAGATGTTCGACCTGCTCGAGGTGCGGCCACGCGTCGCCGATCTCCCCGGCGCGGCTGCACTGGCGGTGCACGGTGCGGAAGTCGAGTTCCGCGCCGTGTCGTTTCGCTATCAGGCCGAACGCCCGATCCTCGACGAGGTGAGCTTTCGCGTTCCATCGGGCAGCAAGGTCGCGGTCGTCGGCGCGAGCGGCACCGGCAAGTCGACGCTGGTCAAGCTGCTGTTTCGTTTCCACGATCCCGACGCAGGCGCCGTGCTGATCGACGGGCAGGACATCCGCTCGGTGACCCGTGCCTCACTGCGCGCAGCGATCGGCATCGTGCCGCAGGATACGGTGCTCTTCGATGCCACGCTGCTCGAGAACATCCGCTTCGGGCGCGTGGGTGCCAGCCAGGACGATGTGCGCGAAGCCGTGCGACTTGCACACCTGGATGAGTTCGTCGCCACGCTCCCGCAGGGGCTTGAAACACGTGTCGGTGAGCGCGGGCTGAAACTCTCCGGTGGTGAGCGCCAGCGCGTAGCCATTGCACGCACGATCCTCAAGCGCCCGCCGATTCTCGTCTTCGACGAGGCCACGTCTTCGCTCGACAGCCACTCGGAGCGCTCGATCCTCGACGCCCTGGCGGCGATTGCCTCGGGCCATACCAGCCTGGTCATCGCACATCGCCTCTCCACGGTGATCGACGCCGATCGGATCGTGGTGCTGGAGAACGGCCGCATCGCCGAGCAGGGAACGCACGCGGAACTGCTCGCAGCCGATGGCAGCTACGCCGCACTGTGGCGGCACCAGCAATCGAGTACAGAGCAACCGCCCAGGCACGAAGAACCGCCGTCCATTGCCTGCGCCGCAAGGCCCGCATATCCTCGTACCACGCATCAAGACGGGCGACCCGTGTGAAGCAACTGGCGAGCAAGAGTGAATTGCGTGCCGAGATCGAACGCCAGGTGCGCGATTTCCTGCACCATGGTGGTGCTGTCGAAGAGGTCGCACGCGGCGTCAGTGGCCGTGATCCGCAACAGGGCCCGTCCAGCGGTTTCCATCGCTTTGCACCCCGCCCGCGCGAGGAGCGCACCTATCTCCCCGAAGTGGTCGCCGCGATCGAGGCGCGACGTCGCAAACCGAAGGACAACACGCCAGCCACACGCACACGCACTCGCCTGGTACGCAAGGCGGTCTACGATGATTTCGGTGAACCGCTGCGCTGGGAATGGGTCGAGGAGGAGGTCACGCCACAACGCCGATCCAGGAGTTCCCCGCAATGAAAGTCCGACAGTCCTTCCCGCATCACGCTCGAAAAATGATAAAGGAGATTGAGCATGCGTCACTTTCATCCCACACCCCGCCAACTCGCCATCCTGATGCCACTGGCGCTCGCCCTGCCAGTCACCGGCGTGCAGGCACAGGGCACAAGACTCGAACTCGAAGAAATCATCGTCACCGCACAGCGACGTGCCGAGAACATACTCGAGGTGCCGATCTCGATCAGCGTCGAAACAGCCAGTTCGCTGCAGAAGAAAGGCATCACCACCCTCGAAGGGCTGTCGATGCAGACTCCGAGCCTGGTCACTCAGGATGCCGGGCGCGTCTCATCGGTATCGATCCGTGGTCTGGGCAGCGCGGGGCTCGACACCGTCGAGAGCTCGGTCGGCATCTATATCGACGAGATCTACTTCGGTCGCAGCCGACTGTCGCGCAATCCACTGTTCGACATGGACCGCATCGAGGTGCTGCGCGGCCCGCAAGGCACGCTCTATGGGCGCAACACGATCGCCGGCGCCATCTCCATGCACACCGCACGTCCGACCAATGAGTTCAGTGCACGAGTGCTGGCGGAGTCCGGCAACCTCAACTCGCACAAGGTCGAGGGCAGCATCTCCGGCCCGCTGACCGATGGCCTCGCCGTGCGCTTCGCCGCCATGAACAGCCGTCGCGGCACCTATCTGACGAACGACATCGGACCCGATGGTGGCGGGCAGGACACGGAGGGTTACCGCGTCTCGGCCACATGGAATCCCGTGCAGAGTCTGTCGGTGTTCGGCAAGTATGAAACGATGGTGCACGAACAGGTCGGGATCTTCGACCAGCTGGTCAGTGACCCCTTCGGGGTGTGGGCGCACTACCCGGGAATCGACCTGAAACGCAACCATCATCAGCAGGTCAACGGTACCGGGCTGCAGTCACTGAAGCACCCCGGTGGGTACTTCACCTCGGAGGCCGCCGCACTGCACGTGAACTGGGAGCTGTCCGGGGGATATACGCTGAAGTCGGTCAGCGGATGGAGCACCTACGATGCCCGCTCGCGCGACTGGATCACCGCCTCACCCGATGCGTCGCTGACGATCAATGGTCTGACCGACCGCGTCGAGTACTGGAGCGAGGAACTGCGCCTCGAGTCTCCGGACGACCGCCCGTTGCGTTTTCTTGCCGGTGCCTTCATCGACTACTACGACATGAAGACGGTGCCGCGTCACGGCGACATGGCGATCCTCAACCTGGGCGCCAGCGTTCTGCCCGGTGTGGTGCAGGGCCTGGCGACGAACCCCGCCCTGGGCTTTCTCGGCGCATCACAGGCGGCCGTCGCGGCGGGTTTCGCCGACGGGACCCGGGAGTACCTGCGCCTGATCACCCCTTCCGGGGATCCGGCAACCGGTGTCAGCAACCTCGATCAGGTGATCAAGACCTGGTCGGTGTTCTTCGAGGGCCAGTACGAGTTCAACCCACGCTGGCGCCTGACACTCGGTTTGCGCTACGCCAGCGAGGACAACGCCACACGCATGGGCAAGGGAACCTTCTACACCAACGGACTCGGCCTGCCGTGGGGTGCATTCCCGGACGCGAACCAGGTTGCTGCGAGCGCAATTGCCGCCAATCCTTCGCTGGCTGCCTGGGGTCCGTTCCTGCCATCGATATACGGGGGTGTGCTCAACCAGCCACTCGGCCCCGGCCTGACATTCAGCGATCTGCCGATACTGATCGCCGCACGCGGGGGCACGCCCCTGGCGAAGGACCGGATCAAGGAAAACCAGTGGATCCCGTCGCTGAAGCTGCAGTACTTCCCCAGCGATACCATGATGTACTACCTGACCATCGCCACCGGCTTCAAGGCGGGTGGTTTCAACAGCTCGAACATCAACAGCTACACGCGCGCAGGAGACACCTTCGATGGCGAAAAATCGATTGCGATCGAACTCGGCGGCAAGCTGACCCTGCTCGAGGGCCGTGCACAGCTCAACTTCGCCGTGTTCCGTACCAACTTTGACGATATGCAGGCCTCGACGATCACCCCACAGGGCGCATCGACCGTGGTCAATGCGGCGAAAGCCGTCTCGCAGGGTGTGGAACTCGACGCCACCTGGCGCATCACGGAGGCCGTGACTGCGGGTGTTGCCTGGGCATGGCTCGATGCGCACTATACGGATTCCAAGGAGCTCAGTTGTGGTGCCTACATGAAGGCCTACCGGCAGGCACGCGGCGAGGACTTCAGCACGACGCCGTGCACCTTTCGCCTCGACAAGCTGCCAAACGGCGATGACGACCTGACGCGCGCGCCGAGGAACACCTACACGGCGTGGGCAGAATACCGCTCGATGCTGAACGACAGCTGGGAACTGCAGGTCTTCGGCACGGTGAACTACCGTGACAAGGTGGCAACGACGCTCGATGATTACCTCTGGGCCGACTCGATCACCACCGTGAATGCCCGCATCGCCCTGAACCAGACGCGCAACGACTGGACGGTGGCACTGTATGGCAACAACCTGCTCGATGACGACGGACTGCTGCTGCACCAGGAAAACTCGGGGGGTGCCGTCAAGGGCATCATCACGGTGCCGCGCACCTGGGGCCTGCAACTGATCAAGAACTGGTAGATCCACCATGATGAAAATCAGCACACCAACGATCGACATGAAGGGCCGCACCGCGCTGATCACCGGCGCGGGAGCGGGAATCGGGCGTGGCATTGCCGAAGCCTTCGGTGCGCTCGGTGCGCGCATCATCGGCGCCGAGATCGACCCCGAGCGCGGCGCGGCAACCCAGAGTGCGCTGCAGGCGGCGGGAGTCAGCGCCGAGTTCCATGTCTGCGACGTGCGCGACGGCGCACAGCTGCGCGCACTCGTCGCAGGCCTCGATGCGCGTGGCGAGGGCATCGACACACTGGTCAACAACGTCGGCGATTCGATCGGCGAGTTCATGCATCCGTTCGACCAGGCGCCGGAAGCACTCTGGGACGAGCTCTACGCCATCAACCTGCGCCATGTGTTCACGGCATCGCAGGCGGCGCTGCCGCTGCTGCGCCGCCGCGCGCCGGGATCGACGATCATCAATGTCTCATCGATCGAAGCGTTTCGCGCCATTCCGATGTGCCCGGTGTACTCCGCCTTCAAGCACGCGATCACCGGCTTCACCAGGAGCCTGGCACTGCTGCTCGGGCCCGAGGGCATCCGCGTCAACACGATCGCCCCCGAGACCACCGAGACCGAGCAGGTGAAGCCCTCACAGTACGTGAAGCCGGAGCTTCAGGAGAACATCAGGCGCTGGACTCCGCTCGGGCGCTTCGGCGAACCACGCGACATGGCGGGCTGCGCGGTGTTCCTGGCAAGCGAGCTCTCCGCCTGGGTCACGGGCACGACGGTACACGCCGACGGCGGCGCGCTGGCCGCCGCTGGCTTCTACCGCACGCCCAGTGGACACTGGACGAACACGCCGATCGTCACCGGTGACGGTTTCGGCTTCAGTTGATCGACCAGTACACCCAGTGGAAGATGCGCCCGATCACTCACTTCCCGATCCTGCCACAGTCAGGCTCGACCGACAGGAGACACGACGATGCTGCAGGTGAACATCCACGGACCCGGCGACGTGCGCCTCGACCCGGCACGCGAACCCGCAGCGGGCGCAAACGACCTCATCCTGCGGGTCGGTGCCTGCGGGATCTGCGGCAGCGACCTGTCCTACATCGACATGGGAGGCGTGTTCGTTGCACCCGGCGGCACCATGGCGCTCGGGCACGAGTTCTCCGGCACGGTCGAGACGGTCGGGCATGCGGTGCCCGACATCAGGCCCGGGCAGCGGGTGGTGGTCGATCCGATGATGGCATCGGATATCGGCAACGGTGGGCCGGAGGGCGCTTTCACACCACGGCTGCTGGTGCGCAACGCCCGCATGGGCGTGAACGTGCACGAGGTCCCGCCGGACATGCCCTTCGAGCGTGCAGCACTGGTCGAGCCGCTCTCCGTGGCCATGCACGCGGTCAACAACGCGACGGTAAACACTGCGGACAAGGCGGTCGTCTACGGCGCCGGATGCATCGGACTCGGCTCGGTGCTGGCGCTGCGCCGACGTGGTGTGCACGACATCGCCGTGATCGATCTCTCGGATGAGCGCCTGCGCCGTGCACGTGAACTCGGTGCCACGCTGACCCTCAACCCGCAGCGCGATGACGTGCTCGAGGCGCTGCGCGCTGCCCACGGCAAGAGCGAGGTCTACGGCACGCCGCTCACGGCAAGCTCGGTGTTCATCGAGGCGAGCGGCTCGGCTGCAGTGTTCGACGAGATCGTGCGCATCGCTCCCTATGGAGCACGTGTGATCGTGGTGGCACTGCACAAGAAGCCGGCAGCACTCGACCTGGCGCTGCTGATGATGAAGGAACTGCTGATCCGCGGCTCGATCGGCTACCCGCGGGAATTCCCCGAGGTGATCGAGATGCTGCGCGATCCGGCGCTCGACATCGAGCCGATCATCAGCCACCGCTTCACGCTGGAGAACTTCGCGCAGGCGCTTGCCGCAGCACGCGACCCGAACGTCTCGGCGAAGGTAATGATCAACGTCAGCGAATAGGCTCGACCCGGCTCAGCGCATCGCGCCACGGACCACCGTCACCGGCACAGGGGACAGGCTCAGCACCTCGCGTGCAACCGACCCCATGACCACGCTGCGCAGGCCGGTGCGCCCGTGCGTGCCGATCACCACGAGTTCGATGGCCTTCTCGCTCGCATAATGAACGATCGTCTCCGCCGCGTTGCCGACGGCAATATGCGTTGCAAATTTCTGCCCCGCTCGCTCGAGCAGCGCACTCGCCTCGTGCAGTGCGGCAAGTCCCTCGTCGCGATAGTGCTCATCGAGCGACTCGCGTGCGATGAAGATGCGTACATGACCGGTCTGCAGCGGCATCTGCACGTTCAACAGGAACACATCGAGCGCACAGCCCGCCTCGCGCAGGCGCAGCACATGCTCCGCGGCACGCAGCGCATGCACTGAACCGTCGACCGCCAGCAGTACACGCAGACTCATGGCACTCTCCCTTCCACTCTCGGTTCGTACAATGTACGCAGACATCATGCACCGGGCCCGTGCCGCTTCACCGCAATCTCACGTGGCGCACGCGCAGCGACTCCGCGCCTGTGTGCCAGCCACTTGCCGATTGCAACGACCAGCACCGCCCCGATGAGCGCACCGACCTTGTCGATCCAGTGCGGTGCACCATCGAGCAGGGTGACCACGCTGGTATCGCTCAGCAGCATCTCACCGGCGATCCAGCCGAGCAGCCCTGCGCCAAGCGTGATCACGACCGGGAACCGGTCCATCAGCCGCAGCACATAGGCGCTGCCCCAGATGATGATGGGAATGCTGAAGGCGATGCCGAATGCCGCAAGCGTCATGCTGCCCCTGGCGGCGCCGGCAACCGCGACCACGTTGTCGAGACTCATCACGGCATCGGCGACGATGATGGTGCGGACTGCGCCAGCCAGTGAGCTGCTGGCGCCGACCTGCATCTGCCCATCGTGATCGTGCTCGGGCAACAGCAGCTTGACGCCGATCCACAGCAGCAGCACGGCACCAAACACCTTCAGCAACGGCAGTGCAAGCAGCTGCAGCGCGAAGAAGATCAGCACGATCCGCAACGCCACCGCGCCAGCCACCCCCCAGAGGATGCCGCGACGGCGCTGCTCGGGCGACAGCTTGCGACAGGCCAGTGCTATCACGACCGCATTGTCGCCGCCGAGCAGGATATCGATCGCGATGATCTGCCCGACGCTGAGCCAGAAGGCAGCACTGAGCAGTGACAGTTCCATGCATGAACCTCACATCGACAGCGCGACTGTCGAGAAAGGAGGCGAGAATAGAGAGCGCAGCCACACCTGTCCATCGCCGGAGGAATAGACTGCGCACTACAACGTGAACCGCAAACGGAGGAACAGTCCATGATCATCGGACTCAAGGGTCGCCGGGCACTGGTCACCGGCTCGACCGCCGGCATCGGCCGGGCAATTGCCGAAGGGTTGGCGCATGCCGGCGCCGCGGTGGTGATCAACGGGCGCACGCAGAAGCGCGTCGACAGCACGCTTCGTGAGCTGCGCGCACTGCTGCCACACGCCGAACTGACGGGCGTCGCAGCCGATGTCTCGACGGCCGAAGGCTGCGCGGCGCTGTTTGCCGGAGCCCCCGTGCTCGACATTCTCGTCAACAATGCCGGAACGGCACAGCTCAACGGTTTCTACGAGCGCAGCGACGAGCAGTGGCTGGGGCTGTTCCAGCTCAACGTGATGAGCGGAGTGCGTACGGCACGCCACTACCTGCCGCAGATGACGGCGCGCGGTTGGGGACGGGTGGTGTTCATCAGCAGCGAGTCGGCGTTGAACATCCCCAGGGAAATGATCGACTACGGCATGACCAAGACCGCGATGCTCGCGGTCTCCAGGGGGCTTGCCGAACTCGTTGCCGGCACGGGCGTCACCGTCAACGCCGTGCTTCCGGGTCCGACCAACTCCGAGCTGATGGGGAAGCTGCTGGACGGTGTTGCCCGCGAGCGCGGCATCACGGCGGAACAGGCGGCGCAGGAATTTCTGCAGGGTGCCCGCCCGACGACGCTGATCGGGCGCCTGGCAAGCACCGAGGAGGTCGCCAATATGGTGGTCTACACCTGCTCGGAACAGGCATCGGCAACGACCGGCGCCGCGCTGCGCGTCGACGGCGGCGTCGTGCGTGCCATTGCCTGAGACAGAGAACGGACGAAATTCCTCATGATTCGGATGAATCCTTCATTGTCTCAAATATGAAACATTGCATTGCAAATAACGCTCTACCGAAGGAATCATCCTGAAGATATGATCAATCAATGAATCAGACACGTTGAGCCTTTCGGCAAGACGCCTGAACACTCATGGAGAATCACGATGGGACTGTTGATCGATGGCCAGTGGCACGAGCAGTGGTACGACACCACCAGTACCGGCGGGCGTTTCGTGCGCAGCGAAAGCCGGTTCCGCAGCTGGATCACCGCTGACGGCAGCGCAGGCCCCAGTGGCGCGGAGGGTTTCAGGGCCGAATCAGGGCGCTACCACCTGTACGTGTCCTACGCCTGTCCGTGGGCGCACCGCACGCTGCTGATGCGTGCCTGGAAGGGGCTCGAGGAGCACATCAGCGTTTCCTCGGTGCACCCGCTGATGCTGGCCGAGGGCTGGGAGTTCCGCAGCGACTTCGACGCTGCCGACGGCGACCCGCTCTACGGCCTCGCCAAACTGCACCAGCTTTACTGCAAGGCGGATCCGCACTACAGCGGCCGGGTGACGATTCCCGTGCTGTGGGACCGCGAGCGCATGACCATCGTCAGCAACGAATCCGCCGAGATCATCCGCATGCTGAACACGGCCTTCGACGCCACTGGCGCCAGGCCGGGTGACTACTACCCCGTGGAGCTGCGCAACGAAATCGACGCCATCAACGAATTCATTTATCCGCGCGTCAACAACGGCGTCTACCGCGCCGGCTTCGCCACCTCGCAGGAGGCCTACGACGAGGCCGTGCTCACGCTGTTCGACACCCTCGACGCGCTCGAGCAGCGCCTCGGGCAGAGCCGCTTCCTGCTCGGCAACACGCTCACCGAAGCCGACCTGCGGCTGTGGACCACGCTGCTGCGCTTCGATGCCGTCTACGTCACCCACTTCAGGTGCGACCGCCGGCGCATTGCCGATTACCCGAACCTGTCGGGGCTGCTGCGCGACATCCACCAGCTGCCGGGAGTGGCACCGACCGTGCACATGGACCATATCCGCAACCACTATTTCCGCAGCCACCCGGACATCAATCCGCACGGCATCATTTCGATCGGACCCGAGTACGATTTCAGCGCTCCCCACGGACGCGAACGCCTTGGCGCCATCGAAATCCGCGGACTCTGAGAGCCGTCATCACAGATATCCGATACAACGCATGTTCAACAAGGGAGAGAGACGATGAGCAAGGTCAGACTGGCCGTGATCTACTACAGCAGCTATGGCACCAACCACGCGATGGCCGAGGCGGCCGCAGCAGCGGCGCAGGAAGCCGGCGCCGAGGTGCGCCTGCTCAAGGTGCGCGAGACGGCACCGCCCGAAGTGGTGAAGTCGGTCGCCGCCTGGCAGGCGCAGACCGAGAAGACCGCACACATCAGGGAGGCCACGCCGGCCGACCTGGAGTGGGCAAACGCCTTCCTGTTCAGTGCCCCGACCCGTTTCGGCACCGTCGCCAGCCAGCTGCGCGCCTTCATCGACACGCTCGGCCCGCTGTGGCAGCAGGGCGGCCTGAGCAACAAGGCCGTCAGCGCAATGACCAGCGCGCAGAATATGCACGGCGGCCAGGAGGCCACCCTGATCGGCCTCTACACCACCTTCATCCACTGGGGAGCGATCATCGTGCCCCCGGGCTACGCTGACCCGGTGATCTACGCCTCCGGCGGCAACCCCTACGGCGCCAGCGCCAATATGGGCCAGGTGACCGAGGAGGTGCTTGCCTCCGTGCGCTTCCAGGCCCGCCGTCTGGTCGATTTCGCCGGCAGGATCGCCGACTGAACCGTAGCGTCGGGGCCTGCGGGCCCCGGCGGCAAGGCAGTCCGCACATGCAGGATCTCAACGAGCTCTACTACTTCGTGCAGGTGGTCGATCACCGCGGCTTTGCCGCGGCGGGCCGTGCGCTCGGCATCCCGAAGTCGACGCTCAGCCGGCGCATCGCACAGCTCGAGGAACGCCTTGGCGTGCGCCTGCTGCAGCGTTCCACGCGGCGCTTTTCGGTCACCGAGATCGGCCAGCGCTACTACGGCCACTGCAAGGCCATGCTGGTCGAGGCCGACGCCGCGCAGGAGGCAATCGAACGCACGCGCGCCGAGCCCGGCGGCACGCTGCGCATCAGCTGCCCGATCACCCTGCTCGACGCCGACATCGGCGCCATGATCGCCGACTACCTGAGCGAGCACCCCGGCGTCAGCATCCTGCTCGAGGCCACCGACCGGCGGGTCGACGTGATCGGCGAAGGCATCGACGTGGCGATCCGCGCCCGCACGCCACCGCTGGAAGACAGCGAACTGGTGCTGCGCGTGCTCGCCACCCGAGCCTGGTGCCTGGTTGCCAGCCCCGCGCTGCTTGCCGGTCGCGAACTGCCGCTGCAGCCGCAGGCACTGTCGGCACTGCCGAGCGTCGACATGGGTCCGGCAGAGGCGCAGCACGTCTGGACGCTGCACGGGCCCGATGGCGCCACCGTGTCGATCAGCCACCAGCCACGCCTGGTCACCGACAATATGCGCGCACTGCGCACCGCCGCCCTGCGCGGCATCGGCGTTGCACTGCTGCCACGCATGGTGCTGAACGACGCCATCGCCACCGGCCAGCTGCTCGACATCGCCCCCGCGTGGAGCGTTCCCGGCGGCATCGTGCACGCTGTATTTCCCTCGCGCCGCGGCCTGCTGCCTTCGGTGCGCAGCCTGCTCGACTACCTTGCCGCACGCTTCGCGCAGCTCGATGCAGATACACCGACCCCGCTGATGCAGAACGAAGGGCGCTAATCCCGCGCCATCGACGCCTCGAGCAGTTCGTGCGCCCTGGCCCGGACCTGTGGCTCCTCCCCGCCCCAGGCAAAGGGCGGCTGCGGGTCGTACTCGATGCCGACCTGGATGGCACGCGCCGTGTCGACGTCGGCAATCGCGGCGACGAGCGCGAGCGCCAGGTCGATCCCGGCTGAAACTCCCGCCGCGGTGAATACCTTCCCCGAACGGCTGATGCGCTTCCCCGTATAGCTCAGCCCCATGCCGGCAACGGCATCGGCCGCCTCCCAGTGCGTCGACACCGCGCCCTCGCGGATGATGCCGGCGCCGATCAGGATCAGCGCTCCGGTACACACCGAGGCGGTGAAGCGCGAGTGTTCGTGCTGCCCGCGCAGCCACTCGCCAACGACCGCATCCTGCGCCACCGCCATCACCTTCTGCGGCGGCCCGCCGGGCACCAGCAGCAGTTCCGAGCGTCCCGCCGCGCCAAGCTCGCAGGCCGGCAGGAAACTGAAGAAACCGGTGTCCGCGCGAATCGGCTCCAGACGGCGGGCAACGAACTGGAGCCGCACTCCCGGCAACCGGCTCAGCACCTCGTAGGGTCCGATGGCATCGAGCATGGTCATGCCCGGGTAGGCAAGGATATTGATCAGCATGGACTTTCCCTCCGCCGGGATTCACCGCCATTGTATGCGCAACCCGGGCACGGCGAGCCTTCGCATCCTGGCCTGCACGCTCTTGCAAAGTGCTAGCCCGGGCTGCACTCTCCCACGGCGTCGCAGGACGCGCAGACCGGCAGGGAAAACGGGGGAACACCGTGCTGAAACTCGAAGCAATCCGCAGGCATGCCGCCGTTTCCGGTCTGGAGCCCGGACAGGTGGTGAGCATCGTCACCACCGAGCCGGTTGGCGACAGCGCCCTCACCGTCGTCTACAAAACCGCCGATGGCAGCTTTCGCGAGCGCATGCTGTTTCGCGCCGACGAGGCGAACCTGTCGCTGGCCGAAGCCGGCCGGCCCTGGGCCTTCGACGCACCGGGAGATGCCTTCAAACTCGCCGCCGAAGCCTGGCGCATCGACCTGGCGCACCTGTTCGACCCCATGATGGCGGTGCACACCTCGAACGTGGAACCGCTGCCGCACCAGATCACCGCCGTCTACGAATCCATGCTGCCGCGCCAGCCGCTGCGCTACGTGCTGGCAGACGATCCCGGCGCCGGCAAGACCATCATGGCGGGGCTGTTCATCCGTGAGCTGCTGATGCGTGCCGACGCCCGGCGCGTGCTGATCGTCGCCCCCGGTTCGCTGGTCGGGCAGTGGCAGGACGAAATGTTCGAGAAGTTCGGCCTCTCCTTCACGCTGTTCTCGCGCGAGCAGGTCGAGCAATCCCGCAGCGGCAACCCCTTCGACGATTTCGACCTGCTGGTCGCGCGCGTGGACCAGCTGGCGCGCGCCGAAGACCTGCAGCAAAAGCTCGCACTCACGCACTGGGACCTGGTGGTGGTGGACGAGGCACACAAGCTTTCGGCCAGCTACTTCGGCAACAAGGTCAACAAGACCAAGCGTTTCCTGCTCGGCGAACTGCTGGGCTCGATCACCCGCCACTTCCTGCTGATGACCGCCACGCCGCACAACGGCAAGGAAGAGGA
>CAZSYV010000015.1:0-17904 GCA_964610955.1 uncultured Klebsiella sp.
GACGGTACGCGCCGGGTCCGGGCCGACGAGCAGGCCATGCATGCCGAGGGCATCTGCGGCCCGCACGTTTGCCGGGTGATCATCGAGAAACACGCACTCACTCGCGGCGACGTCACCCAGTCTGGCAAGCGCCAGCTCGAAGATGCGCCGATCGGGCTTGCGCACACCGACCCGGCTCGAGTCGACCACGAACTCGAAGAGCTCGGCCACCGGAATCAGCGTACGCCACATATCACCGAACTCACGCACATTGTTGGTGATCATGCCGGTACGGTAACCCTGGTGGCGCAGCGTACGGACACGCGCGATCAGCTCACCCCGGGCACCGCTGCCGGCTCCCGGGTCGCGGGCGGCCATACGTGCAAAGAGCTTCAGCAGGTCGACTTCGAGGCCCCGTTCGCGCCCCAGCTCCAGAATCAGGTCCCGGGTGGTCTCGAGGCTGATCTCGCCGCGCTCGAGCCGATGCCAGGGATGTTCACCGTCATGCTCGTAGGAGCCGAACACGATCTCGCTCACGACACGCGGATCGGCGCCGATCGCATGCCCGAAATCCTCGACCGCAGTGAATGGCGACTCGGTGAACACACCGCCGAAGTCGAACAGCAGCGCCCGCGGCCGGCGGAGTGCCTGCATCTTCACCATGGCACGATGCCATCGTTCAGGTACTGCCACTCGGTCTTGCCGAGGACGGTGCGATGGCGTGGCCCGGGCACATCCGGATCGGCGCCGCCATAGCCTGCATCGCCCGCGTACAGCGATTCTGCCGGGCGCCCGGGGCGTTCGATGAAGCAGGGTTCGAACACGGGCGGATGACGACGTGCGACGCGTGCCAGCACCTCATCGACATCGCCGCACTGTGCCAGCTCGATCAGGCTGACGTAGGTCGGCGGCAGCAGTTCGATCTCACCACGCGAGCGTCTCTCCAGTGCCTCGTCCGGACGTACCCACAGATGGTCGTGAATCTCGCTGCCGTCGACGGTGACGGTGTACTCGAGCGGCGCACGGGCAACGAAGAACCAGGTGGCAAAGCGCTTCGGCGACACCGGTGGCGTGGTCCAGTGGGCGTAATAGCGCAACGACTGCGCCTCGATACGCAGCTGCGCCTCCTCGAGAGTCTCCCGAACCGCCGCCTGACGCGCGGCCGCAAGCTCATCCTGCGCGACTGCAATTTCGGCGGGATCGACACGTCCGCCAGGGAAAACCCACGCGCCACCGGCAAAGCCGAGCCTCGAGTTGCGCCGCAGCAACAGCGTGAGCAGATCCCCCGCCACGTCACGCAGCAGAATCACGGTTGCGGCAGGAATGATCATGCGCATGGCACCCAGGTCGATCGGAAGGCACGACTATAAGTCAAGCACGGCTGTTTTGTCAGACGTGCACAGCTGTGCTGGCACGGCGCTGCCACGCTGGCTAGAATGCGCGACCGCATGCACCATCGTTCGTTCTACAGTGCGTATCGACGAAGATATCGAAAGATGTCAGAAGATACCGGAAAAGAGTCATGAAACAGTTGTTCGTGATCCGCAACCAGCATCAGCACTATCTGGGGCGCAGTCACGGCTGGGTGGACGGCAGCCACCGGCCTGCGCTGTTTCGCACACCACACCGCGACGTTGCGATGAACGAGCTCTTCGAGGTGAATGTGAAGGATTTCGCGTTGCGCGGCGAAATCATCGTCTGCGAGGTCGACGAGCGCGGCCTTCCGGTGGTCGAAGTGCTGAACCCGATCCCGGATGCGGCAATGGAACCGGTTGGCGACGACACGAGCAGCGAACCCGAGCCGACTTGAAACTCCTGCCGCCAGACAGCATCTAAGGTAGCTTCGGATCATCCACGACAAAGGGTCTCACATCCATGATGCGCATAGGCTTGTTCCTGCTGACGAACCTGGCGGTGCTGGTGCTCGCCAGCATCACGCTGAACCTGCTCGGCTTCGACTCGATCATGGCTGCGAACGGGGTCGACCTGAACCTCAGCGCCCTGCTCGTCTTCTGCGCCGTGTTCGGCATGAGCGGTGCAATGATCTCGCTGTTCCTGTCGAAATGGATGGCCGCTCGCAGCACCGGCACGCGGGTGATCGAGCAGCCACAGGGCCGAGAGGAACAATGGCTCGTGCAGACCATCACCGAGCTTGCCCGCGATGCCGGCATCAGGACGCCACAGATCGGCATCTTCCCTTCACACACATCGAATGCCTTCGCCACCGGCTGGAACCGCAACGCCGCGCTGGTCGCAGTGAGCAGCGGGCTGCTCGCACGCTTTCGCCCCGAAGAGGCGCGGGCGGTGCTTGCTCACGAGATCGGTCACGTCGCCAACGGCGACATGGTCACGCTGGCGCTGATCCAGGGCGTGGTGAACACCTTCGTGATGTTCTTTGCCCGCATCATCGGCCATACGGTCGATCGTGTCGTGTTCAAGACCGAGCGCGGTTACGGCATCGGTTACTACATCACGACGATCGTCGCCGAGATCGTGCTCGGCGTGCTGGCATCGGTGATCGTGATGTGGTTCAGCCGCCAGCGCGAGTTCCGCGCCGACGCGGCAGGTGCCCGCCTTGGCGGGCGCAGCGCGATGATCGCCGCACTCGAGCGGCTGAAGGCGGAACAGAACCAGCCGAAGGAGATGCCCGAGACGCTGACCGCCTTCGGCATCAGCGGCGACCTGAAGCAGGGGCTGATGGCGCTGTTCCAGACGCACCCATCACTCGACGATCGCATCGCCGCACTACGCAACGGTAGCTGAACACATGCAACATCCCGCCCTGAGCGCGCGCCTCGCAGCGCTGCTGATCACCGCCATCCTTGCCTTTGCCACGGCGGGGTACGCAGAGCAACCCGCGCCGCAAGCGGCGCCGATCATCGGCTACGACACGCGCTTCCATCCGGTGCTGTCCGAGGCCGGCATGGTGGTCAGCGCGGACATCATCGCCAGCCGCGTCGGCGCGCACATCCTCGCCATTGGCGGCAATGCCGTCGACGCAGCGGTTGCCACCGGCTTTGCGCTCGCCGTCACCTACCCGCAGGCCGGCAATCTCGGCGGCGGTGGCTTCATGCTGGTCCACCTGGCAAAGGAGCAGCGCACCGTCGCCATCGACTACCGCGAGGTTGCGCCGCAGGCGGCGCGGCGCAACATGTTTCTCGATGAGAACGGAGAGGTTGCTCCTGGCCGCTCACAGCGCACGCTCCTCGCCTCCGGGGTCCCCGGTACGGTCGCCGGCCTGCTGCTGGCACACGAGAAGTACGGCCATCTCGATCGTGCCGCGGTGATGCGCCCGGCGATCGACCTGGCCCACCACGGCTTCCCGGTGAGCTTCGCGCTCGCCAATACACTGGCAAGCCCGTGGGGCAAGCGGCTGCTGACGAATCCGGCCGCCGCACACTACCTGTTCCGTCCCGACGGCTCGCCGTGGGAACAGGGAGAAACGCTTCGCCAGCGCGATCTCGCCTGGACACTCACCCAGATCTCGGATCGCGGCACGGCCGGATTCTATGAAGGACCCGTCGCCGATCGCGTGGTCGGCGAAATGACACGCGGCAAAGGGCTGATCACCCGCGAGGATCTGGCGGCCTATCGCGCCATCGAGCGTGAGCCGGTACGTGGCACGTTCCACGGCTTCGAGGTCGTCTCGATGCCGCCTCCTTCCTCGGGTGGCGTGCACCTGATACAGATGCTGAACGTGCTCGAGGGCTTCCCGCTCCGCGAACTGCAGCTCAACAGCGCCGCCTATATCCACGTGCTCGCCGAGACCATGAAGCGTGCCTACGCGGATCGCAGTCGCTACCTCGGCGACCCGGACTTCCACCACGTGCCGGTCGCCGAGCTGACCTCACCGGAGTATGCACGCGTCATTCGCGAGGCGATCGATCCCCAGCGCGCAACGCCGTCGCGCGAGATCCTGCCCGCAAGCACCTTCCCGCATGAAAGCACCGAGACCACGCATTTTTCCGTGGTCGACGCCGAAGGCAATATGGTGTCGAACACCTACACGCTGAACTTCTCCTTCGGCAGCGGGATTGCCGTTCCGGGTGCTGGCTTCTTCCTGAACAACGAGATGGACGACTTCGCGCTCGCCCCGGGCGTGCCAAATGCCTTCGGGCTGACCGGCGACGAGGCCAATGCAGTTGCCGCCGGCAAGCGACCGCTGTCGTCGATGACACCGACCATCGTGCTGCGCGACGGTCAGCCCTTCCTGGCCACGGGCGCACCAGGGGGGCCGCGCATCATCACGGTCGTGCTGCAGATCCTGCTGAACGCGCTGGTATTCGACATGAACATTGCCGACGCAAGCGCACAGCCACGGGTGCACCACCAGTGGCTGCCCGATGAGCTCTACCTCGAGCCTGGCATCAGCCCCGACACCACCGCGCTGCTCAGGGGCATGGGCTACACCATCGGCGCCAGCGGCCCGCTGTTCGGCAATGCCCAGTCGCTGGAGTACCGTGATGGCGTGATGTACGGCGCGAGCGACACCCGACGCCCGGGTGGCGGTGTGGCCGTGGTGGAGGACGTGCAGAATGCGCTTGAACTGCGCAAGAGACTGCAGCCGCGCTAGTCCAGCGCCGCTGCAGCGACGATGATGCCGTTGGCATCGGCGTAGAGGTACTCATCGGGGACGAAGTCCGTCCCGGCGAAGCGCAGCACGAGGTCGCGCTCCCCGATGCCGCGCTTCTCGGTCTTGAGCGGGATCACGCCAAGCGCCTTCACGCCGAGATCGAGACGTGCGAGCGCCTCCACGTCACGTATCGCACCGAAGACGACGATACCTTCCCACCCCCTGGCAAGCGCCCTTTCCGCCAGCTGGTCACCGAGCAGCGAGCGGCGCAGTGATCCGCCACCATCGATCACCAGCACGCGGCCATGCCCCGGCTCGGCAACCCGGTCACGCACTAGCGAATTGTCCTCATGGCACTTGATGGTGGCGATGCGCCCGCCGAATGCACGGCGGCCGCCGAAATCACCGAACAGGGGCTCGACGACACGCACCCGTGACGGGTGACGGTCACAGAGGTCGCAGATATTCGGTTCCATCCGCTGTGGCATCAGTGGCTGGATACCACGGTGAACTGCTCCTCTTCGGTGGAGCCGGTGAGCGCCGTGACCGAGGAATTGCCACCCTGGATGCAGGTGGTGACCTGGTCGAAGTAACCGGTACCGACTTCCTGCTGGTGGCTCACGAAAGTGTAGCCACGCGCCGCTGCGGCGAACTCCTTCTCCTGAAGCTCGACATAGGAGGTCATGCCGTTGCGGGCATAGCCGTAGGCGAGGTCGAACATGTTGTACCACATGCTGTGGATGCCAGCGAGCGTGATGAACTGATACTTGTAGCCCATCGCCCCCAGCTCGCGCTGGAATTTCGCGATCGTTGCATCGTCGAGGTTCTTCTTCCAGTTGAACGACGGCGAGCAGTTGTAGGCAAGCAGCTGGTCGGGGTATTCGCGGCGGATCGCCTCGGCAAAATGCCTCGCCTCGTCGAGGTCCGGCTTCGCCGTCTCGCACCAGATCAGGTCTGCATACGGTGCATACGCGAGACCGCGGCTGATCGCCTGTTCGATTCCGGCGCGTACATTGTAGAAACCCTCGGCCGTACGCTTTCCGGTGATGAACGGCCTGTCGTTCTCATCGTGATCGCTGGTCAGCAGGGTCGCGGCGTTCGCGTCGGTGCGCGCCAGCACGATCGTCGAGGTACCACACACATCGGCCGCCAGTCGTGCCGCAATCAGTTTCTGCACGGCCTCCTGAGTCGGCACCAGCACCTTGCCGCCCATATGGCCACACTTCTTCACCGAAGCGAGCTGATCCTCGAAATGCACGCCTGCAGCACCCGCCTCGATCATCGCCTTCATCAGTTCGAAGGCGTTCAGCACACCGCCGAAACCAGCTTCGGCGTCGGCGACGATCGGTGCGAAGTAATCGACATATTTCGGATCACTCGGCGCGATGCTGTTCGCCCACTGGATCTGGTCCGCGCGCCGGAACGCACTGTTGATGCGCCGTACCACCGCGGGCACCGAGTCGACCGGATACAACGACTGGTCGGGATACATCGTCTGCGCCGAATTGTTGTCGGCCGCAACCTGCCAGCCCGAGAGATAGATCGCCTTCACCCCGGCCTTGACCTGCTGTACCGCCTGTCCACCGGTGAGTGCGCCGAGACAGTTGATGTAGTCCTCATCATGGATGTAGCGCCACAGCTTCTGCGCACCCAGCTCGGCCAGGGTGTGCTGCGGCTGAAGCGAGCCACGCAGGTTCACCACATCGGCGGCGCTGTAGCCGCGCCGGATCCCCTTCCAGCGCGGATTTTCGGCCCAGTCCTTCTCCAGCAGGGCAATCTGCTCGGCGCGCGTGGATGTGTGAATGCTCATCGAATCGACTCCGTGGCGATCTCAGGAATGGACGGAGTGTAGGAGGCGCGAGACAATCGATCCAATTTATCATCTGTATCTCGAGCATTGATGCAATGAATATAGAAAGGGTCGATCTGAACCTGCTCGTCTACCTCGATGTGCTGCTGCGCGAGCGCAACGTGACCCGCGCCGCAAGCTATCTCGGCATCACACAGCCGGCGATGAGCAACGGTCTGCGTCGGCTGCGCGAGCTGTTCGACGACGCGCTGCTGGTGCGCACCAGCGAGGGAATGACCCCAACCGAGCGCGCGCTGGAACTGCAGCCCGTGGTGCGCAGCGTGCTTGCCGCGGTCGAGCGTGCGGTGCAGCCCAAGAAACCGTTCGATCCCGCACAGTCGAGCCGGGTGTTCCGCATCATGGCCAGCGACTACGCCGAATCGACACTGATCCCTCCCGTGCTCGCCCGGCTGCAGGTCGAGGCGCCAGGCGTTGCACTCGACATCATGACCCCGAGCGACGTCAGCTACCTGAGCGTCGAGCAGGGCAAGGTCGACATGGTGATCAATCGCTTCGACTCGATGCCACAGAGCTTTCATCAAACCACCGTGTGGCAGGACGGCTTTTCCTGCCTGCTGAGCGTCGACAACCCGCTGCTGAGCGAATTCAGCCTGGAGTCCTACCTGCAGGCACAGCACGTATGGGTGAGCAAGACCGGCATGGGTGTCGGGGTCGGCGTCGATCCAAGCGCGGTGCAGGACCTCGGCTGGGTCGACGAGGCGCTCGGGCGCCTCGGGCGCAAGCGACGCATCACCGTGTTCACGCGCCACTACCAGGTGGCCGTGCTGCTGGCACGGCAGCGCCACCTGGTCGTCACCATTCCGAGCAAGCTCGCCGAGCTGATGCGCGAGGACCCACGGGTGGCGATCGAGATCCCGCCATTCGAAATCCCGCCCTTTGAACTCAAGATGGCCTGGAGCCCGCTGCTGCAGCGCAATCCTGCTCATCAGTGGCTGAGGCGCCTGATCGGTGAGGTGGCACGCGAGCTCGATGGGGATGGGATGCCTTGATACACCGGATGATTCATCCGATGAATACTGAACATCACCGATATGGCTGAACGATGGACGTGCGGCTTCCTACAATTCGGCACGCACGTCCTCCCGCCACACAGGAACCCGGGTCATGAGCGAACGCATCGAATGCCACGGGCTACGAATCGCACGCGAACTGCACGATCTGGTGGTCGACGAGATCCTGCCCGGAACCGGTATCAAGGCGGATACCGTCTGGCAGGGACTGGCTTCGATCGTGCGTACCTTCGCGCCACGCACCGAGGCGCTGCTCGCGCGTCGCGATGAGCTGCAGGCGCGGATCGACGCCTGGCATCGTGCGCAACAGGGTACGGCCTTCGATCCCACGGCATACCGGCACTTTCTCGAGCAGATCGGCTACCTGCTGCCGGAAGGCGAGGACTTCACGATCGACACCGGCAGCGTCGACGACGAGATCGCCCACATCGCCGGCCCGCAGCTCGTCGTACCGGTGATGAACGCGCGCTACGCACTGAACGCCGCCAACGCCCGCTGGGGCAGCCTGTACGACGCACTGTACGGCACCGATGCAATTGCCGAGGAAGGCGGCGCCACACGTACCGGCGCCTACAATCCGGTGCGCGGTGAGCGGGTGATCGCCTTCGCGAGGCGCTTCCTCGACCAGGCGGCCCCATTGAAGGAGGGCCTGTGGAGCGAGGTCACCGGTCTTGCGGTGCACGAAGGCGCGCTGCTCGTACAGCAGGCGAGCACCACGACGGGGCTCGCCGACCCGGCCCGATTCGTCGGCTACCGTGGCACCAGCACATCACCCGATACGGTGCTGCTGCGCAACAACGGGCTGCACATCGAGATATCGATCGACAGGAAGCACACGATCGGGCGCAGCGACCCCGCCGGTATCCGTGACGTGGTGCTCGAATCCGCGCTGAGCACGATCCAGGACTGCGAGGATTCGGTCGCCGCAGTCGATGCCCTGGACAAGACGCTCGTCTACCGCAACTGGCTCGGGCTGATGCGCGGTGATCTGAGCGAGCAGGTCGAAAAGGATGGCCGCACGCTCACCCGGCGCCTTGCCGCCGACCGCGAGTACACCGCCCCCGACGGCTCCAGCCTGACGCTGCCCGGGCGCAGCCTGATGCTGGTGCGCCACGTCGGGCACCTGATGCGCACCGATGCGGTGCTCGATGGCGAGGGCGCCGGGATTCCGGAGGGCATCCTCGATGCGATGATGACCGCACTCGCTGCCATGCATGACCTGCAACGCGACTCGGGGATGCGCAACTCGCGCCGCGGCAGCGTCTACATCGTGAAGCCGAAGATGCACGGACCCGAGGAAGTCGCACTCGCCTGCGCGGTCTTCGCCGCGGTCGAGGATGCGCTTGGCCTCGCGCGCGACACGCTGAAGATCGGCATCATGGACGAGGAAAGACGCACCACGCTGAACCTCAAGGAGTGCATCCGCGCGGCACGCTCGCGTGTGATCTTCATCAACACCGGCTTCCTCGACCGCACCGGCGACGAGATCCACACCAGCATGGAAGCCGGCCCCGTGGTGCGCAAGGAAGCGATGAAGGACCAGGCCTGGATCCACGGCTATGAGCAGCGCAACGTCGATGTGGGACTTGCCTGTGGTTTCCCCGGGCGTGCGCAGATCGGCAAGGGTATGTGGGCGAAGCCGGACGAGATGGCGCAAATGCTGCAAACCAAGGTTGCACACCCGCAGGCCGGAGCCAGCTGCGCGTGGGTCCCCTCGCCGACTGCCGCCACGCTGCATGCAATGCACTATCACCAGGTCGACGTCGCCGCACGCCAGCGCGAACTCACCGGGCGCATCCATGCTTCACGTGACGAAATCCTCAACATCCCGCTGCTGCATGACCGCGCAACGCTCGGTGCCGCTTCCATCCAGCAGGAACTCGACAACAACGCCCAGGGCATCCTCGGCTACGTGGTGCGCTGGATCGACCAGGGCATCGGCTGCTCCAAGGTACCGGACATATCGAACGTCGCACTGATGGAAGACCGCGCGACGCTGCGCATTTCCAGTCAGCACATCGCCAACTGGCTGCACCATGGCATCTGCGATGCTGCGCAGGTCATGGACACCCTGCGTCGCATGGCAGCAGTCGTGGATGGCCAGAACGCCTCCGATCCTCTGTATGAACCGATGGCGGCGAACTTCGAGACGAACATCGCCTTTCGTGCTGCGTGCGAGCTGGTGTTCAAGGGACGCGAGCAGCCGAACGGCTACACCGAGCCGCTGCTGCACCACTACCGCCGCATGCACAAGGCGCGGGCGGCCGACGGCTGAAGCGCACCCAGCGTTCACTGCGCCTGTGTGGAAGCCGGACCGTGTGCAGGGATGTCGCCCGCGCGGATCGACATGTCGTAGGTGAACGCCGCAGCGCTCTCTTCGCGCTCGAAGCGCGCCCGGCGCCGATACGGGAAGGTATCGAAGATATGGCCTGCGGCGATCGCATCCTGCAGGCGTCGCCAGTAGCGATAGTCGTAAAGGTCGCCGTGCTGCTCCTCGAACGCTGCCCTGGCGCGTGGGTTGCCCGTGAAGAACAGCCGGAACTCCTCCGGAAACACATCATTGTCGGCAACCGGATACCAGGGTCCGGCAGCCAGCGCCTCACTGTCGTCACGCGGCTCGGGAATCCTGCGGAAGTTGCAATCGGTGAGACTGCAGATCTCGTCATAGTCGTAGAAGACCACCCGGCCGTGGCGCGTGACGCCGAAGTTCTTCAGCAGCATGTCACCGGGAAAGACGTTTGCCGCCGCCATCTGCTTGATCGCGTTGCCGTACTCGTCCATCACGTCAAGGATTTCGGCATCGCTCGCATCGCGCAGGTACAGGTTCAGCGGCACCATGCGACGCTCGACATAGAGATGGCGAATCGCGATCCATTTCTCGTCCATCCACACCTTCGACGGCGCGACACGCAGCAGCTCATCGATCAGCTCCGTCGAGAACCGGTCCCGCTCGAACAACAGGTTCTTGTACTCCTGTGTATCCGCCATCCGCCCGGCACGATCGGAACGTGACACGAAGCGATACTTCTCGCGCACGATCTCCTCGGTGACCTGTTTTGGTGGATCGAAACGATCCTTGATCACCTTGAACACCACGCTGTAGGACGGCAGCGTGAAGACCGACATCACCATCCCCCGGATACCCGGCGCGATCACATAGAGATCATCGCTTGCGCGCAGGTGGGTGATGAGGTCGCGGTAGAACTCGGTCTTGCCGTGCTTGTTGAAGCCGATCGAATTGTAGAGCTCGGCCGCGGTCTTTTGCGGCATCAGCGAGCCGAGGAAGCGCACATAGCGCGAGGGCACTGGCGCGTCGACCATGAAATACGATCGCGTGAAGCTGAAGACGATGCTCGCACTGTCCTGATCATGAATCAGGCTGTCGACGTAGACACCGCCACACTCGTTGTTCAGACAGGCAAGAATCAGCGGGATCACGCCACCCCGGTGGATCGCGCGCCCGACGATATAGGCCGCCTTGTTGCGGTAGAACACCGACTCGAGCATCTCGATCCTCAGCTCATCGAGCGGGCAGTCGAGCTTCGGCAACAGCTCGCGCTCGAGGCGATCGACGATGTTGCGCACATCACGGCGCCTGTCCTCCCACGGCACGGTGAATGCAAAGTCCTCGAGCACTTCCGTCACCAGACTGACCAGTCCGTTGCGCATGTCGTAGCGCACGTAGATGCTGTAGTCGGGCAAGGGCCTCGAGTCGCTCGGCTGCGAGGAGGTCACGAAGGCATAACGGTCATGGATCGAGAAGTGATCCTGGATGCGGCCGTAGATGCTGTTGAAGAAAGTTTCGGCGATCTCGTAGTTGGTGTGCCCGCCGACCAGCTGCGCATAGGCTTCGCGTGCATCGTGCCACAGCTCCAGATCAGCGAGATCGCGGCTCGTCACCTCGCGCACCAGTCGTCCGACGCGGGCAACCGTGCTCTTGTAGAGGTCGATGCGCTCCTTGCTTGCCTCGTGCACGCCGCGCCAGTCCGCCCTCTCGAAGCGACGCTTCGCACCCAGCGTGATGTTCTGGTATTCGGCGAAATAGGACTCGAAGCCGTTCAGTATCGTGCGTGCGACACGGCGCGAAGGGGTGGAAAGCAGACTGCTCTGGTCCCTGTTCATGGTGTTTTCGTCCGCGCAAGGGTGGTGGTCGCATCAACCCCTGCAGCCCGGCAGGTTGAGCTGCTGCGACGCCCGGATCGTGTACCGCGGTGCGGCAATATTGTTTGCCCGCGCGATCGCCTCCAGGTTCGGACAACCGTGCTTGCGCGCGATGCCCGCCAGCGTATCGCCCTTGCGCACCACATACCGTGGCGCGGCGGCGATCACTGCCGCCGTCCGGCGCGACTGACGCGCATCCTGCAGCAGCACCGCAAGATCGGCCATGCGGCCACGGACGCACTGCGCATCGTAGACCGTCACCAGCCGTGCGGGCAGCGCCACCGCGCTACCCATCGGCAGGCGTTTCTCCGGGTCGACTCGCGGATTGAGGTTGCGCAGGGTGCGGAACCAGCCATCGCGACTGCCCGCCTGCCCAAGGCAGATCGTCAGCTCCCCGAGCGTCATTGCCTGCGCAAGGTGGATCTCGCCCGGCACGGGATCGACACGTGGAAACTCCAGACCGTACTCATCCGCGTGCAGGAACAGCCAGGCTGCTGCAAGCACGTAGGGCACATAATCGCGCGTCTCGCGGGGCAACTGACTGAACACGTCGGCAGACCAGAAATCCCGCCCGCGCGCACTGCCTGCGATGCGGCGCATCCGACCCTCACCGCCATTGTATGCGGCAAGCGCCATCTCGAGGCTGTTGTTCAGGTATTTGAACTGTTCCTGCAGGTAGGCCACGTTTGCCCGGGCAGCTGCCGCCGGATCGAAGCGTGTGTCGAAACCATCCGTCTTGCCGAGACCGAAACGCACACCGGTGTGATACATGAACTGCAGTGGTCCGGCAGCCCCGGCTGGCGACACGGCATGTACCTTGCCACCCGACTCCTTCGCCAGGATGCCGAACAGCAAGGCTTCTGGAAGGCCAGCCTGCTCATACGCTGGCCACATCAGATGGCGCATGTACGCGTAGTTTTCCCAGGCATCGACCAGGTTCGGGCGCATCCAGGTCAGCCAGTCGTGCAGCGCGGCCTTCACCGGTCCGTTGATGCGGATCACCTTCGCCAGATCGTGCCCATGCAGCAGGTTCACGCTGCGCGACGCCTCGGGGACATCGTCGGTCAGCGTGCGGGCCTCGCCCTGCAGTTCGGGCGTCACTTCGGCAAAACCCTCGGCATCGCCGGTGAGCACCGCGCTGCGCAGTGCCAGCAGGTTGCCGTACGCCGCCATGAAACGCTGCGGCTCGCAGCCGGTCGTGGTGACGCAGCCATTGCCGGCGGCGGCGAGCTCGTCACTGGCGCTCTGCATCAGCTCGCGTCCGCCTTCGATCTCGCCCTCACGCAGACGCTGCAGTCCATCACGATAGCGCGCCGTGGCGAGATCGAGCCTTGCATACAGTGCATCCGCACCTTGCGCTGTCGCCTCGCTGCGAGGCTGGCCCGCGCATGACACCAGCGCGGGCACCAGTGCCACCATCACCACCCCTGCCGCGATTCGCCCGAGTGTTCGCACCAACGCCGCACCTCTCATCCCACGCCCCTTCCTGCCATCTGCGCATGCCGCCAGGAGGCAGGGTAGCCCTGCCGTCGACTGCTCACAATAGCGCTTCGAACATGCACTCAGGCAATCGCCTGCGCAGCCGGCAGCCACGGCAACTCGAGTGCCCTCGCCACCGCCTCGCAGGTGATGTGTCCGTGGTGCACGTTCAGCCCATCGCGCAGGTACGGGTCCTGTGCCAGCGCCTTGCGATGTCCCTGATCGGCAAGTGCAAGGACGAAGGGCAACGTGGCATTGTTCAGCGCGAAGGCCGAAGTGCGCGCCACGGCTGCCGGCATGTTGCTCACGCAGTAATGCACCACACCATGCTCGACATAGGTTGGCGCCGCGTGCGTGGTGGGCCGGCTGGTCTCGAAACACCCCCCCTGGTCGATCGCCACATCGACCAGCGCCGAGCCCGGCCTCATCGCCTTCACCATCTCGCGCGTGACGAGCTTCGGGGTGCGTGCACCCGGAAGCAGCACGGCGCCGATCACCAGATCGGCCTCCGTCACGTGGCGGGTGAGCGCCTCGCGGGTCGAGAACACCGTATCGAGCGTTGCGCCAAAGCGAAAGTCCAGTTCCTTCAGCCGTTGCAGCGAGCTGTCGAGCACTGCGACGTGCGCCCGCATGCCCATGGCGACACGAATCGCGTTGCTGCCGACGACGCCGCCACCGATCACCGTGACCCTCGCTGCCTCGACACCCGGGACTCCACCCAGCAACACCCCCGCGCCACCCTGCTCCTTCTCCAGGCAGTGCGCGCCCGCCTGGATCGACAGACGCCCGGCCACCTCGCTCATCGGCGCCAGCAGCGGCAGCGCCCCGCCAGGCCCGGTCACCGTTTCGTAGGCAATCGCAGTGCATCCCGAATCGAGGAGCGCACGCGCCTGATCCGGATCAGGCGCAAGATGCAGGTAAGTGAACAGCACCTGCCCCTCGCGCAGCAGTCCATACTCCTGCGGCTGAGGTTCCTTCACCTTGATCAGCAGCTCGGCACGCGCGAACACATCGGCTGGCCCAGCGACGATCTCCGCCCCGGCACGCCGGTACGCAGCATCGTCCTGGCCGATCGCGAGCCCCGCGCCCGTCTCGACGATCACGCGGTGACCGCGGTGCACGAGCTCACTGACGCTCGCGGTCGTCAGCCCGACCCGGTGCTCATGGGTCTTGATCTCCTTCGGCACGCCAATCAGCATCCGGGCATCCTCCGCGCGCATCGCATCCGCATCGTGTTCGATGGGCGCAGTATAGGCAGTTCGCCCTCAGATGACGCCGTCGGCGCGCAGCAGCGCGATCGCTGCCTCATCCAGACCGAGCACATCACGCAGCACCTCGTCGGTGTGGCTGCCGACAGCCGGCCCAGGCCATTCGGTGGCACCTGGCGTGTCGCACAGACGCGGCATCAGCGCCGGGATCTCCAGCCGCCTGCCATTGACCTCGACCTGCTCGAACAGTCCACGGGCACGAAAATGCGGATCGGCGCTGAGATCGGCAACATCGTAGATCGGCCCGGACGGAACCCGCCAGTCCTGCAGGATGGCAAGCACATCGGATGCCTCCCGCGTGACGCACCAGGCGGCAAGCGCAGCGTCGATTTCCCGCTCGCGCTCCACGCGTCCTGCATTGCTGGCAAGCTGTGGATCGCTGGCGAGATCCTCACGCCCGATCGCCTCCATCAGGCGCCTGAAGATCGAATCACCGTTGCCTCCGATCACCACACACCTGCCATCGCTGCAGCGGTAGGTGTTGGTCGGCACGATTCCGGTCACGGTGGTGCCTGCGGGCTGGCGTACCACACCGGCACCCGAATACTCGGGGACCACAGCCTCCAGCAGGTTGAACATCGACTCGTAGAGCGCGACATCCACCACCTGCCCCACGCCATCGACCTGCGCATCCCGTGCACGCAGCGCGAGCAGGACACCGAGCGTGGCATGCAGGCCGGCAATCGTGTCACCGATGCTGAGATTGGTGCGCACCGGAACCTCACCCGGAAAGCCGTTCAGGTGACGGAATCCGCTGATGCCTTCACAGACCGAGGCGAAGCCCGGGCGCGACGCATACGGCCCGTCCTGCCCATAGCCCGAGATGCGGGCGATGACCAGGCGAGGATTCAGCGCCTTCAGCGCTTCCGGAGCGAGCCCCCAGCGCTCGAGCACACCGGGGCTGAAGTTCTCCACCAGCACATCGGAGCGCTCTGCCAGTCGGCGCACCGTGTCCTGACCACGTTCGCTGCGCAGATCGACAGTGACGCACTTCTTGTTGCGCCCGAGCGAGCGCCACCACCACGAGGTCCCGCCCTCGTCGAGCACGCGCCAGCCGCGGATCGGGTCACCGCCGGGGGGCTCGACCTTGATCACCTCGGCACCGAAGTACCCAAGAATCGACCCGCAGAAAGGCCCGGCCAGAAGCTGCCCGAGTTCCAGCACACGCAGCCCGGCAAGCGGTCGCACCGATTGACTCATCACCACAGGTCTCCATTGCGGGATCATTGACGACGATTATTGCGCGTATCACGCGCGGCTGGGTGAGCGAGGAGGTATCCGCTAAACTCCCGCCCCACAGCATCCAACCATTGCACCCGAGGAGTATCCCATGGCAACCGATATCGGACGTCTCGGCATCTGGGCCGTCGTCGACCACCTCAGCGCACCTGAGCTCGCGGCGTTTGCCCAACGCGTCGAGAACTGGGGCTATTCGGCAATGTGGCTCCCCGAGGCCGTCGGGCGCGACCCGTTCGCAACCATCGGCTACCTCTGTGCGCAGACACGTTCGCTGGTGTTCGCCACCGGAATCGCCAACATCTACGCGCGCGACCCCATGACGATGAAGGCGATCCGCAAGACACTGGCCGAGATGGCACCAGGGCGCATCGTGCTTGGGCTCGGTGTGTCACACGCGCACCTGGTACAGAAGGTGCGTGGCCACGACTACTCGAACAGGCCGGTGGCAACGATGCGGGCCTACCTCGAGGGGATGGAACGGGCACTCTACATGGGCAGGGAACCTGCCGAAGAGGCGCCGGTCGTGCTGGGCGCACTGCGTCACAACATGCTGAAACTGGCGGCCGAAAAGGCCCGCGGCGCACACCCCTACTTCGTCACCCCGGAACACACGGCACGGGCGCGCGGCATCCTCGGTGCCGACGCCTGGCTGTGCCCCGAGCAGATGGTCGTTCTCGACACCGACGCGAAGAATGCACGAGCCGTGGCGCGCAAGCACATGGCAATCTACCTCGGCCTGCCGAACTATCAGAACAACCTGCGCGAGTACGGCTTCACCGACGCCGACTTCGCCAACGGCGGCAGCGATCGCGTAGTCGATGCGATCTGCGCCTGGGGAGACGAGGCGCGGCTGCGCGAGCACATTGCCGCACACCACGCCGCAGGTGCAGACCATGTGTGCATCCAGGCACTGCGTCCCGATGGCGAAATGGGTCCCGATGAGCGTGCACTGGAACTGCTTGCACCACGGCGCGGCTGAGCACTCGGGCGCGCCCGGATACGGTGATCCGACAGCTCGCAAAGCCTGCAAATTGCCATGACAGTGCAGAGCAACGATGGTTAAACTGACGGCACAGGGTGTCTGCATCACAGGAACACGATCATGCGCCAGCTAGGAATCATCGACTCCGCCTTCATCAATCTCGAGAACCCGACCGTACCGCAACACATCGGCGGCGTCGGAATCTACGATCCATCCACCGCGCCGGGGAAGTTCGTGCGCTTCAAGGATGTGCTCGCGAACTTCGAGCATCGCCTGGCCAAGCTGCCGACCTTTCGCACGCGGCTGGTGGAGGTGCCGCTCGGACTCGATCGCCCCTACTGGGTGCTCGATCCCGACTTCGACGTCGAGTTCCACATCCGCCATATCGCGCTGCCGAGACCCGGTGACTGGCGCCAGCTCTGCATCCAGGTCGCACGGCTGCACTCGCGCCCGCTCGACATGAGTCGCCCGCTGTGGGAGGTCTACATCATCGAAGGCCTGGACAACGTCGAGGGCCTGCCTCCGGGATGCTTTGCGATCTACACCAAGATGCACCACTCGCTGGTCGACGGCGCGGGTGGGCAGGATTTCATGAGCGTTCTCCACGACCTCACGCCCGTGCCCGCGAAGGACGAAGACCGCCCGAACAATCTTCCGGTGCGCTTCGCGGAAGTGCAGCCATCGAACATGAGCCTGCTGGGGCGCACGCTGCTCAGGACCGGCCCACGCATGAGCTCATCGGTGAAAGGTCTGGCCAGGACGGTCGGTGGCCTGGGATCGATGGTCAAGCGCATCGTCCGCAAGGAGTTGCCCCCACTGCAGGTGCAGGCGCCAAAGATCCGCTTCGACCAGCCCGTCGGGCGCAACCGCGTGTTCGAGGCTCGCCAGTTCGATCTGAACGACTTCAAGGAGATGAAGAATGCGGCGGGGCTGACGATCAACGACATCGCAGTGGCAGTCGTCGCAGGCGCGATGCGTCGCTATCTGCTTGCGCACGATGAACTGCCGGAAGAGTCGCTGCTCGCCTCGATGCCCGTCAACCTGCGCTCGCGTGTCGGCGAGACCGGGGACAACAACCAGGTCGGCGCGATGACCGCCATGTTGCATACCAACATCGAGGATCCGGCCGAGCGGCTGCGGGCAATCAAGAAGAGCCTGGACGATGCCAAGGAGTACATCGACACACCGATGACCAACGTCGTCGGTCTGGCGGGCTCCGTGCCCCCACTGATCGCGAAGACGATCACGCGCGCGTATGTACGGCGCAAGCTCACCCGTCACCTGCCGATGGGCCAGGCGACGGTCATCACCAACGTTCCGGGCCCGTCGACCCCCCTCTACTG
>CAZSYV010000015.1:18004-34574 GCA_964610955.1 uncultured Klebsiella sp.
AGGCCAAGGCTCAGACAAAGGCGCCGGTCCAGGCACCAGCCAGAACATCAACAAAGGCAAAGGCTCCAGCAAGGCGGGCAACGCGCAAGACGGGCGCAGCAACGGCAGTCCGGAAACCACCGATCGAAGGTGCGACCGCCGTGGTGGCACCCCCGCAGCCCCGGAGCACCACGACCGAGCCACCGAAGCCGCCGGTCCGGGAGCTGAACGCCACAACGGCACCTCAGGAACCAGCGAGTCCAGCAGGCGCGAACAGCTGAAGAACGGTATCGGGTACCGCGCCGCTGACAGGTGGGCGCGGTATTTCGGTCCGGGGTTTGTCGCGCACTGACTGGCCATACGCGCCAGCCACACGCCTTCAGCAGAAGTCGAGCCTCAGGCCGAGTACAGCTCGATCAGCGTGGCCAGGTCCTCATCTGCGCTCGTGCGCAGCCCGTGCTGGTACAGCAGCTGTGTCATCAGCGCAATCATCGGCAGTGTCGCACCACTCTCTCGGGCACACTCGAGCGCCTGCTCGAGTTCACCGCGCAGCGCCGCGATGCGCAATGACGCGGGCTCAGACTCACGCACGGCCATGCGCGCACCGATGCACTGCAACAGGGGCGAATCGGCTGCCGTGTTCTCGAGAGCTGCCGGCAGTCGTTCGGTCTCGACACCGTTGCGCTCCGCCCACGCGATCGTCTCGGCGATCGCCAGGGTAGTTGAACCCGTCAGCATGGCGTGGCACAGACGGGCAGCCTGCCCTGCACCGACTTCGCCCATGTACGTGACCCGAGAACACAGACTTTCGAGCAGCGGCAGCACGTGCGCGACATCCGCCTCGGCACCACCCACGACCGAGGAGGGCGAACCATCACCTGCACCCCCGAAATCCCCGAGGAGCGGTGCATCGACCCAAGCCATTCCACTGCGCTGCGCCAGTTCGTGTGCAAGCCGTCGGGTCGCCGTCGGTGCGGTGTGTGCGAGATCGACCAGAATCTGCTCTTCCGCTGCAAATGCAGCCATCCCCTCGACGCCCAACACGAACTCATCCATCGCCACTGCGTCATCCACGCACAGCAGCACGATATCGCAGCGTTCCATGAACTCATCGAGCGCGATGACAGGCTCTGCTCCGAGTTCTGCCAGATCCTCGCAGCCATCCGCGTCTCGATCCCAGACCAGCAGCTCGACACCACACGCCAGCAGGCGCTCGGCAAGCGCGAGAATCGCGCCGGAGCCGATCAGGCCAACCGCGCCATCATGCATGGCCGGACTTGCCCGCCGCTGCAGCGCAGTGCGTCACCGTGCATTCAGGCCACGTCATCACCCGACGGACCGAAGATCGCGAGCAGTGTGAGATCCTCCTGGATGTCGAAGAACGAGTGTTCGGTGGTCGCAGCGACGAACAGCACGGTCCCTGCACCGACATCCCGTTCCTGCCCTTCGACACGCAACCGGGCCTTGCCCTCGAGCACCACGTAGATCTCGTCCTCCAGATGTGGCGCCTGCATGTCACGCGCACCCGCCGGCAGGCGGTAGACCGCACAGGCCATCTGCCTGCAGCGCAGGAATTCGACGATTCGCGGCGCAGGACCAGCGACCGAACGCTTGAGCTGTTCGAGATCAAAGACCTTCCATGTAGCACATGACATCGCTTGCCCCCCGGAATGGGCACTGACACTGAAGAGCATGGAACTCTACTGCGCCCACACCGTACTGCCAAGTGATGAACTGCACACACGGGCCAGTGCCTCAGTATTCACGCCCGCTGCCGCGCCCTCCACCCGAATCCGCACACTCCACGGCGGGCTGCAACGGATCCTCGCCTCGCAGCAGGCGCTCGAACACCTCTGCACCATATATCCTCTTCGCAAGCTCGGACATGTCTCCGGCCTTGCGCAACTCGTTGCCGCCATCGATCGCGATGCTCTCGCCGGTCACCCACGAGGACTCCGGACCCGCCAGATAGCGGACGCCTGCGGCGATGTCTTCCGGCTCCCCGATACGCCCCAGTGGAGTCTCGGCGCTGATGTGATCGTAGGTTGCCCGGTCGGCATAGACCACGGCAGTTCCCTCGGTCCGCGTCAGCCCGGGGCGCACTGCATTCACCCGGATGCGAAAGCGTGACAGCTCCTCTGCAAGCGTACGCACCATGGCTTCCAGCGCCGCCTTGCCGACCACATACCCGGACAACCCCGGGTAGGCCAGCTTCGCCACATTGGAGGAAACGCACACGATGCTGCCCCCGCCATGACGCGCCATGATCGGGGTGGCGTGACGGATCACCAGAAACGCCGACATCACGTTCAACTCGAGTTCTGCACGAAAGCTGTGCTCGTCGTGAAGCAGGAACGGCCGGATCCCGCCACCGCCAACCGCAGGCACGCAGATATCGACACGACCGGTATGTTCGCAGGCGAGCGCCAGTGCCGCCTTGACGTCACCGACCACCAGTGAATCACCCGCAATGACCGACAGGCGCGCACCGGGATGCACGCCGGGCTGCAGACGCTCGCGTACCGCTTCGAGTGCCTCGATGCGCCGTGCACTCAAGGTCACCGAGGCACCATCGCGCAGCAGTGCCTCGGCGCAGGCCGCACCAATGCCTCCCGAGCCGCCCGTGATCAGTGCACTCATCCCCGCAAGCGGCGGGGCGGTATTCACGCTCATTGCAGTCGTCTCCTCTGCGGACCCGGATCGGAGTTTTCATCATCACCGCGCACCAGTCCGCTGACAAGCCGCAGCGGACACAACGACGGCAGCATTTGATACAAGCACACGCCGCTTCGACGTTGAGATCATGCTGGCACTGTGCTTGGATTCGCCCTCTGCAATCAATGTTTCCACATCAGGAGCACACACCATGGCACTGCGCGTCGAAACGCCGCTGTTCGGCCCCGATACCAACCAGTACGCCGGACATGGGCAACCAAGCGTCACGCTCGAACAGATGGCCTCGACCTGCCGCCTGCTCGAGGAGCTCGGTTTCGATGGCATCACGACCGCAGAGGCCGGCCACGATGCCTTCCTGCCGGTGATGATCGCGGCGGCGAACACCTCGCGACTGACGATCGGCACCAACGTTGCTGTTGCATTCCCGCGCAGCCCGATGGTGACTGCGCAGATGGCGTGGGATCTCGCGCACTATTCCGGCGGGCGCTTCACGCTTGGGCTGGGCACCCAGGTCAAGGGGCACAACGAGAAGCGCTACAGCACCCCCTGGCCAAGCGCTCCGGGACCACGCATGCGCGAATACCTGCAGTGCCTGAAGGCAATTTTCGCCAGTTTCCAGAACCCGGCCAAGCCAAGCTATTTCAAGGGCGAGTTCTACCAGTTCACGCTGATGGCGCCATTCTTCAACCCCGGACCCATCGCACATCCCGAGGTGCCGTTCTACATCTCTGCCGTCGGCCCATACATGGCACGCCTGGCGGGTGAAATGTGCGAAGGCCTGCGCCTGCACCCGATCTCGACCTTCCGCCACACCCGCGAGGTGATCCTGCCGGCAATCGCCGAGGGTGCATCGCGTGGTGGTCGCGACCCCGCGAAGTTCGACCTGGTCGGTGCACCGTTCCTCGCCACGGGCCGCACCGAGGCAGACGTCGAGCAGGCAAAGAACGCCGTGCGCAAGCAGATTTCATTTTACGCATCGACGCGCTCGTACCATCGCGTACTCGAGCACCACGGCTGGGAAGACACCGGTCGGCGCCTGCACGAGCTGTCGGTGGCAGGCAAGTGGGCCGAGATGCCGGGGCTCATCACCGACGAAATGCTCGACGAATGGGCGGTGGTCGCCACCTATGACCGTCTGGGTGAGGCGGTGCACGCCAAGGCCAATGGATTGTTCGATACGGTCACGCTGACGCTGCTCGATGAGGCAAGACGCGACGCCGACCTGATGCGCATGACGATCGCACGCCTGCATCGCGCATGATGCGGGGAACCCGGACCCAAGGAGACAAGTGACGATGAGCGAAGTGATGCTGGATCGCGATGGCAGCGTCGCGACCGTGACCCTGAACCGTCCCGAGCACCTCAACACGATCTCGCAGCCGATGCTGCTGGCGCTGTCCGAGGCACTGCTTGCCTGCGAACACGACCCCAAGGTGCGCGCCGTGGTGCTGACCGGCGCCGGCAAGGCCTTCTGCGCCGGACTCGACCTGCAGGATGCGGCAAGCGAGGAAGGCGTAGCCCGCAGTGGTTTCGCACTTTCCACCACACTCGACCTGCGCAGCTTCCCACCCGTCGTGCTGCACCGGATGGACACGCCGGTGATCTGCGCGATCAACGGCGGTGCAGCAGGTTTTGGCCTGGATCTGGCGCTGGGTTGCGATGTGCGCCTGTGCAGTTCCCGAGCGAAGCTCTCCGCCGCCTTCACTCGCCGCGGCGTGCTGCCCGAGACCGGCGGCACCTGGCTGCTGCCACGCCTGATCGGCTGGCAGCGCAGCGCAGAACTGGTGCTCACCGGTCGCACGCTGAGTGCCAGCGAAGCCGAGGAACTCGGCCTGGTGGCGCACGTGGTGGAGCCCGAGGCGCTGCCATCGGCGGCACGGACACTCGCCGAGGAGATCGCCGGCTGTGCACCGCTGGCGGTGCAGGCAGCCAAGCGCATGATGCGCTCCGGACTGACCGAGAGCTTCGAGTCGCACATCGAGCGTGTCTATCTGCAGACCCTGCCGCTGCTCGGGACCCGCGACTTCGAGGAAGGCTTTCGTTCGTTCCTCGAGAAGCGGCCACCACGCTTCGAGGGTCGCTGAGCACGTGTCACCCGGGCTGGCGGTCCGGGTTTCGCGGAGTCCGGTGACAGTTTAAAGTGCCGGCATGGACGATCCGACAAAGGAGCTCGACATTCTGCACGAGGCGCTGCTCGACGGTGCCGTTGGCGTGTGCGTGAAGGATGGCAACGGACACGTGCTGATGCAGAACGAGCGCTGCCGCGACATCTGCGGCACACGCGTCGGCAGCGTATGCTCGGATGGCTGCATGGCTGTATCGGCAGACGACCGTGACCGGCAGTGGCACGACTGGGGCAGCAGCACCTACGCCAACACGACGGTCAACGGGGCGTTGTTCGACGTGACGATGATCCGCAGCCCGCAACGCATCACCACCCTTCTCCAGGCACTGGAGGAGCGTCACCAGACGGCCCTCGCTCTGTACTCCCAGGCCGGACTGACCCCACGCGAGGAAGAGGCACTGGCACTGATCCTGCGCGGCGACACGAACACCCGGATAGCCGCAAGCCTGGGCATCTCGCGCGCGACGCTGCGCACGCACCTGAACCGCATCTACACCAAGCTGCGCCAGCACGGCATCTCCACCGAGTTCCTTCCCGGCTGCCGTACACGCACGCGGGACGACGCCTGAGGCACGATACAGCCGCCTTTTAGTCAGGGTGCTTTATCTATTGGCACTTCACCCTTAAGATGAAGCACGCCAGCCCGCAGCACCCACATCCGGAGGCCTTCGATGACTCACGACATCCTTGTCGAGCGTGACGTGATGATCACGATGCGCGACGGCACCCGATTGGCTGCCGATATCTACCGTCCGCGCACCGACACCCCACACCCGACACTGGTCAACCTCCACCCCTACGACAACGACAGCTTCCTGGTGGTGCACGAACTGCTGTTCAGCCCGCTGGTCGCCGCGCAGAAGGGCTACGTGGTGGTGTCGGTCGAGGCACGCGGACGGGCCGGGTCGGAAGGCAGCTGGGCACCCTATGGTGACGAGGGCAACGATGCCTACGATGCGGTCGAGTGGGCGGCCGCACAACCCTGGTCGGACGGCAATATCGGGCTCTACGGTGCCTGCGCGCTCGGCTTGGCCGCCATTCAGGGTGCGGTCGCACAGCCGCCGCACCTCAGGGCCGTGTTCGCATACATGACGGCAACGGACTTTCACTGCGGCTGGACCTACTCGGCGGGTGGAGCGCTCGAGCTTGGCTTCCAGATGTCGTGGGTGTGGAAGATCCTTGCCCGAGACACACTGTCACGTCTCGGGCTGGGCAAGGCAGAACTGGCAGCCGCCCAGGCACGCATCGACGCTGCCGCAGCCGACATGAACGGCTCGGCAGGCTTCCTGCCTCTGGTCGACTTTCCACCCTACCAGGGTGGCGCAGCCCCGTACTGGCGCGAGTGGCTCGAGCACCCCGCCTACGATGAATTCTGGGCGCGCGTGGACAACGTTGCCGCTGCGGGGCGCATCCAGGTGCCGGTGATGCACCTCAGTGCCTGGTACGACACCTGTCTGAAGGGACACATGGATCTGGATGCGGCACTGCGCCGCAACGGCGATGCTGCGCTGCAGACCCGCCATCGCATGATCATCGGGCCGACCGACCACAGCGCGTACTACAACAAGCGGCCCTGTCACGCCGGCGAGCGCGACTTCGGCCCCAGCGCACTCACCGGGCCCGATGTGCTGGCAGGCATGGTCTTCGACTGGTTCGGACACCATCTGCGCGGCGAGACACTGCGTGAGCTGCCGCAGAACGGCGTGCGCTACTGGCAGATGGGCGAGAACCGCTGGTGCGAAGCACCCTCATGGCCGCCAGCCTACACCCTCGTGCCCTACTATCTGCACAGCGGCGGAGCGGCCAACACGCGCTTCGGCAACGGCACGCTCGATACCCGGGCGCCGCAGGTCGAGCCGATCGACAGCTACGTCTACGACCCCTTCGATCCGGTGCCGACCACCGGCGGGCGCAGCATGATCGACGTACCCACCGGGGTCGCCAACCAGGCGCAGGTCGAGGAACGCCAGGACGTGCTCGTCTATACCTCTGCCTGTCTGGCCGAGCCCCTGGTGCTGAACGGACCACTGACGCTGGTGCTGCACGCTGCCAGCGACGCCGAGGACACCGACTTCACCGCCAAGCTGGTCGACGTCGAACCCGATGGCTACTGCGCCAACATTGCCGAAGGCATCATCCGTGCGCGCTACCGTGAAGACCGCTCACGCGAGGTGTTCCTGGTACCGAACGAAGCCACCGAGTTGCGCATCGACCTGTGGGACATCGCCCACACCTTCCTGCCCGGACACCGCCTGCGGCTCGAGGTCTCGAGCAGCAACTTCCCACGCTTCGATCGCAACCTGAACACGCGGGTCACGCCCGCACTCGGCAGCGCAGGTGACGCCCGCAAGGCCGTACAGCAGGTCTTTCATGACCAGGCCCGCCCGTCACGACTGGAACTGCCGGTAGCATCGAAGGCGGGCTGAGCCGGCTGCAGCCGACTCAGCCGAGCGGCGCCCGATCGAGCGCCGAGAGCGCTTCGTTCACCTCGAACAGCTTGGCGTTGATGCCGCTCAGCCCCATGCCTGCGAGCCGTGCAGTGTGCATTTTCAGGTACGCCTCGGCGCTGGCCATGTCCTCGAACAGGTAGATACCGCCCGCCTCGTGGGTCTGCGGATTTTCGGTCCAGATCTTCCAGCGCAACCCGGGCTCGGCCGCGATCGACGCGGCCAGATCCTGCAGCAGCGGAATGCTGTCGGCACCCCAGGGGCCGGATGAGGGAAAATCGACCTGCAGGATCACGGCCATCACTCTCTCCCCGGACGACCGCGCTGGCGGCGCCGTGCACGGGCCGGCGCGGACGCCACCAGCGTCAGTTGCAACGGTACCCGGCGCCAGGAGCAGACACCCGCTCAGAGCCGGATATTGTCGTAGTACGGAATCATGATTTCGTCGTCACCCGGATGGTCCGCACCAACCGTTGCCGGCATGCTCGGGTGCATCTCGTGCGGGTCGATCCGCACGTTGATGCACGCCGGACGTCCCGAGGCCAGCGCACGCTGCAGTGCCGGCACCATCTCGTGCTGGCGCTCGACACGCTCGGCGTGACAGCCAAAGGCCGCAGCCACCGTCTCGTATGGCGTATCCGGCAGCGTACACATCACGCGCTGCTCACGACCATAGATCAGGTCCTGCCCGTGCGCGGACATGCCCCAGAGCCCGTTGTTCAGCACCACCGTGATGATCGGCAGACCCAGGCGCGCCATCGTCTCGAATTCGGGAAGATGGAAACCGACCGCGCCGTCGCCGGTGATGTGCAGCACCGGCTTGCCTGGATGAGCGAGCGCAGCACCGATCGCCATTCCCGGACCGACACCGAGACAGCCGTGGTAGCCGGCGCCGATCAGCTGCCACAGGGCATCGACACGCAGCACGCCATGGGTCCATGCCGACGCCTCGCCACCGTCGACCACGTAGATCGTCTGCGCTGGTGCAGCACCGACAATTGCCGCCACCGCATGGTGCGGGTGCAGCGGGCTTGCCTGCGGATCGGGGGCTCCAAAGGCAGAGGTCACCATGTGCTTGAGCCCCGTCGCCGTCGCGACCCACGCCGAGCGATCCGGCCACTCGACCGTGGCGGCCGCATCGGCGAGCGCACGCAGCGCCTCGCGTGCATCGGCGAGCACCGGAATGCTCACCTCGCGCAGCTTGCCAAACTCCGAGGGTTCGAGATCGATCTGCGCCACGGGCACGCCCGGTGCGATCGGCGTGCCGAAACGCCCACCGGTGAACATTCCGAAGCGCGCACCGACCACCAGCACCCCGTCGACACCGCTCTGTCCGGTCATCGCGAGCAGCCCCAGCAGCGCAAAGTCCTTGCCCCACAGGGGATGGTCGTAGGGCAGGGCTCCATAACCATGACCGCCGCAGAAAACCGGTATGCCAGTCGTCTGTGCAAAGCGGAGCAGCTCCGCCTCGGCTCCGCTGAAGCGGATGCCGTTGCCGACGAACAGTGCCGGACGCTCGGCCGTGCGCAGCATGGCGATGATCGCGGCAACGTCCTGTGGCGCCGGCGCCGGAGCGGTGCGCACGTTCAGTCCACGTGGGCCCTGCACCAGATCCTCGGTGACCGGTATGTGCAGCACATCGATCGGCACCTCGATCAGTACCGGACCCGGGCGCCCGTTGAGGCAGACGCGCACCGCCTGTGCAACCAGCTCGGGTATGCGCTCGGTGTGCGTGACGCGGTGGGCCCACTTCACGCTCGGCAGCGCCATCGCAATCTGGTCGATTCCGCCCTGCAGCGGGTTGGTCTCGACGTCACGCAGCGGCGGCGAGCTGACGATGAACAGTACGGGAACCGCATCGAGATAGGCGTTGGTGATCGCCGTGATCACGTTGGTGAAACCCGGCCCGGAGGTGACGGCACATACGCCAAGACGTCCGGTGGTACGCGCGTAGCCGTCGGCTGCGTGGCCCGCCGACGCCTCGTGGCGAAAGTCCGTCAACTCGATATTGTGTCGCAGGCAGCTCTGCCAGAACGATTCGAGATGACCGCCGTGCAGTGCAAAGATCCGCTCCACTCCCGCGGCGGCAAGGGTCCGCCCCAGCAGTTCCCCACCATCCAGGCGATGATTCATCGCAGTCGTCATGTCCCGCGCCTCCACTGGCTGTCCTGAAGGTGCGAGGCTAGCACAACGACCGGGAGTCCATCGATTACCCTTGAGTCACGACTCGTGCCACTACTGGCGTCTGATCGTGGCTCAGAATCGCAGCGTCACTCCCACATTGAATGATCGCCCCATTCCCGGAACGGCAATCCCCCACGGCACGCCATTCATGCTCATCGTCCTTCCCTGACCGAGGTAGGCCCCGCCAAGCGGCAGCGCGTACGACTCATCGAGCAGATTGTCGATGGCAAGATCGACCCGCACGCGGGACCAGTCGTAACCGAGGCCCAGGTTCCACAGCTGGTAGCTTCCGGTGCGGATTTCATTGCGCACGGAGGAGACATCGCTCTTCGCGTCGACCACCACCCACTCGAGCACATTGCTCCACCTGCCCCTGCGATGGGTGAGCAGGAACTTCGCGTTGAGCGGCATGACATTGTAGAGACTGTCGCCCGTGTCGCGGTTCTTGCCGTCGGTCCAGCTCAGCAGCGCCTCCACGCCAAACTCGCCAAGCGTGGTGCGTGCAATCGGCATGCGCGCGTGGACATCAACGCCGTAGAGACGCGCAGACTGGTTTGCGAAATCAAGCACATTGAATGCATCGACGGTCCACCCGGGCCGCGCCACGGCGTCGATGTAGTCAGCAACCCGTGTGTAGAACGGCGTGATGTGCAGTTCGCGGCTGCGATCGGCCGAGTGCCAGTCGAGTGTCGCCGATACGGTATGGGCCTGCTCCGGATCGAGGCGGGGGTTGCCCAGGTAGCCGTTGCCGTCACCCAGGAAGTTGTTCATCGTCGCGGCCATCGCCCAGGACGACCATGTATAGCGCTCATGGAGATTCGGCGAGCGGACCTTGTGCGCGTAGCCGAACTCGAGCTCGAAGCGCTGCGATGCAACGTGGCGTGCGAGCACCGCGAGGTCCCAGTTGTCGTCGCTTCGCGAGCGATCGAGTGCGTTGAATCGGGCGCTGTCCGCGTACTGCCCACCGGGCGCACTGACTGCCGTGCTGTAGCCACGCGCATCACCGGCGTCGGTGCCGACGCGCTCATGGCGTACCCCGAGCGATGTGCTCCAGTCCACCGTGGGCTGCGACTCCCATTCGACGAACAGCGCCCTGCGTTCACGCTCACCATCGCGGATGTTCCAGAAGGTGCCGGGGCCCATCCCGGCGCCCGATGCCGGCCACCAGTCGTCGAGTTCGTAGGACTGGTACTCGGCACCGACTCGCAGCATGTTCCCGGGCGACAGTCCGAGATCAATGCGCAGCAGCGCTCCGGTGGTCGCACTCTCGGTGTGCATCGGCATGCCGGCAGCGCAGGTACCGGCCGGATCGCCACCGAAGCGGATCGGCGCACACGGCGCTCCGGCGCCGGAATTCGTTCCGTACCAGAAGCGCCTGTCGGGACCGAAATCCATGAGGTGGTCCACCGTCTCGCGGTACATGCGCGCCTCGACTGCAAGGCCGTCGAGCTGCCCGAGGTAGCGCACATTGATGCGTTTTTGCGTGTTGTCGAGCAGATCCATCCGCTGGTTCGGATAGAGCTGGTACGGCATGTCCTGGTAGCCGAAGGTGGCGTGCAGCAGGTGATGATCGCTCTTCAACGCCAGACCAAGCACATGGTTGCGCGTCCTCCATGCCGACGATCCAACCTCGTCGAGATCAAGCGTGTGGCCAGGTCGCCCGGTTTCGCGGGAGCTCTTGAACGCTCCACCGGCATCGTAGTTGTCCGACTGTGAACTCGCTCCTGCGTAGGTCAGCGACACACGCGTGTTCGCCCAGAGCGCCTTCAGGTTCGCCGTTCGCGCGTTGCCATTGCTGCGATAGGACACGCCGGCCTCTCCCTGCAGTCGTGGCCTCTCCCCCGGCTGGGCAAACTGCGGGGCGGGAGTTTCTGCGACGATCGTTGCACCGATACTGTCACCACCCATGCTGACCGGCGCGATTCCCGCATAGACATGCAAGGCCCCGACCTGGGCAGGATCAAGGTAGGAAAGTGCCGGATTCATGTGGTTTGGACACGATGCGATCAGGTCCATGCCATCGACCTTGATGCGCAGGCGGTCATCGGCCAGCCCGTGCACGCTCGGCAGGCCGGAAACGCCGCCGGCACCGTTGATGTGCACTCCGGGCACATGCTGCAGCATCCTTGCCGTGTCACTCGACGAGGCACGCAGGCGCTCCAGCGTGGCGGCATCGACGCTGTAGGCACCCACCGCCTGCGGCAACTCGGCGCGTGTGCCGTGTACCCGCATTTCCTCGAGTTCCTGCGTCGATGCGTGCCCGTCGGCACATACGGCTGTGGACTGAACGAGTACGACCAGAAGAATGATGCGCTGCAACTGCACGGCGGCTCCCCGACCTTGAACGAAGGGCCGCAAGTCTGATCATGAAGGGAGCCAGGGGGAATGCGACATATTGTCGCGCCGCACTGCGTTCAGCAGCGTACCGGGCGCTTCTGCAGCTTGCGCTGCAGTGTGCGGCGGTGCATGTTCAGCCGTCTCGCCGTCTCCGACACGTTGCCGTCGCACTCCTGCAGCACCTTCTGGATATGCTCCCACTCGAGGCGATTCACCGACAGCGGCCGCTCCGGCACATCGATCGAGGCATCGCCTTCGTCACGATGGAACGCTGCCTGGATCTCGTCCGCATCGGCCGGCTTGGCAAGATAGTGCACCGCACCGAGCTTGATCGCCTCGACGGCGGTCGCGATCGACGCATAGCCGGTCAGCATCACGATTCGCGTGTTCTCATCGAGATCCTTCAGCACGCGCACCAGCTCCAGCCCCGAGGCCCCGGGCATGCGCAGGTCGATCACCGCATACTCCGGTGATTCCGCGCGCGCAAGCGCCGTACCGGCATCGGCATCGAGCGCGACGCGCACCACATAGCCACGTCGCTGGAAGGCCTGGGCAAGCACCGACACGAAGACCTCGTCATCATCGACGAGCAGCAGGCTTGGGCGCTCGAGCGCCGGATCTTCAGCACTCATCGCCGATCTGCAGCACGGCAAGGGGCAACCGTACACGACAACGCGTCCCGCCGCCCTCACGTTCGAACAGCCTGACCTCGCCGCCGAAGCGACGCAGCGTATGGAAGCTCAGGAACAGGCCGAGCCCCATGCCCTCCTGCTTGGTGCTGACCGTCGTGCTGCCGAGCAGTTCCTCGATGCCGGGCGCCAGTCCACTGCCCCGATCACAGACCTCCAGCAGCAGTTCCCCCGCGTCCCAGCGTGCAGTGACGGCAACGTCGTGCGCCGACGCATCGGCCGCATTGTTGAGGATATTGAGGACAGCGTGCTCCAGCGTCTGCTCGATCACGATGCGGGGCGCAGGGCGTCGACCGTCGAGGCTCACTTCGAGCTGCACACCGGGACGGCCCGTGCGCCAGCGCTCGAACAGATCCTGCAGCCAATGCGCGAGCTCGCTCGCCCCGCCCGACTCGGCACGCCAGCCGCCCGCGGATGCCGCCAGCGAACCAAGAATCTGCTTGCAGCGTGCAACCTGTGCACGCAACAGCTCCAGACGCTCGCGCTCGATCGCCTCACCAGGGGCGACATCCTTCAACACCACCGCCAGCGTCGACAGCGGGGAACCCAGCTCGTGCGCCGCACCGGCTGCAAGCGTTCCCAGCGCAAGCACATGGTCCTGCTGCATCTGCTGCTCACGCAGCAGCGCGATCATCTGGTCCCGTTCGCGCACCGAGCGGCCCATCTGTACGCCGAAACCGGCAATCAGCAATGCACTGAACACGAAACCCGACCACATGCCCAGCTCATGCAGCCCCACTGCACCCTCGACGTGCCCGGCATGCACCGCAGGCAACGGCAGGTGAAACCAGCTGAGCAGTGCGTAACAGCCCATCGTCAGCGCGACCATTGCCCAGGTGTAGCCACCCGGCAGGGACACGGCGGTAAGCGTCAACGGCAGCAGGTAGAACGGCGCAAAGGGGTTCGCCACCCCCCCACTGAGGTAGAGCAGCGCCGTCAGGGCACACACTTCCAGCGTCAGGTGCACGAAGAGCTCGACATCGCTCACCGCCGCCTGCCAGCGCATGCGCACGGCGGTCGCCGCCGCAAGCAGTGCGACCATCGCGAACAGCGCAAGCAGTGGCACGAGCGGCAGGGGCAGGTGCCAGCGGTAGAGTGCCAGCGCCGCGACCACCGCTTCGGCCACCAGCACGGTAAGCCGCAGCCGGTTCAGCCGGTGGAGATTTGCCGTATTACTCGAAGGAGGCAGGGACAACGACATCGGTCGTATCAATCGAGCATCTGTACCTGCACATCCGCAAGCTCCTGCATCACCGGGCGCAGGATAGCCTCCTGGCGCTGCAGGCGGCGGTGGAAGAAACGCACCAGCTCGGCCTCGCGCTCCACACCTGAGCTTGCGACCAGCTTCTCGAGCGCCTCGTCGGCCGCACGCCAGTCGGGTGGACGAAAGCCAAGCAGCTCGGCTGCCTCGTCGAGATCCGCAGCCTCGCAGGCCGGGCCAAGACTATCCACCCGGCGCAGGTACTCGGCGATGCGCCATGTGGTTTCTGCCTGGTAGACGGCAGCAGCGTCCCCTGCGACTGGCGGGGCCAGACGCGCCAGCAGCGCCTCGTGGCCCGGGGCATGGCGTGACGGTGCAGGCTGCAGTTCGGCGACCGGATCGAGGCGGATGCCCTGGCGATGGGCAATCACCTCGAGCGGCATGCGCGCATAGACCAGATACCAGGCGAGGTAGCGCACGTAGTCGGTTCCAGGCGGCGGATCGGCAACGGTTCCCGCAACCGACAGCGGTGTGCAGATCGCGAAGCGCACCGTGTGGAAATCGACCGCGGCGACATCGATGGGTTCGCCGCGCACCCGGGCATAGTGCTGCAGCGCTGCCGCGATGTCTCCCAGCGGTTCACTGAGGGTTCGCGAGCGCAGTGCACCCAGGTCAGCCGCCGCATCACCGATGTACGCCAGCTCGAAGTCGAGCATCGTGGTCACCCGGGCACCCTCGAAGAGGAACTGTCCTGAGTCGCCGGCAAGGAAACTCAGCTGCGGGTTCCCCTGCGGCATGTTGCGCCGCACCCAGGCGATCACGAACTCGATCAGCGGCTCGGGGCGGCGTTTCATCCGACGGTAGGCTCGCTCCCAGTGCGCGAAGTCACCGAGTGCAGCCTGCCCCGGGTCTGCCGGCAGACGCAAGCCTGCGGCGACGAAGGGCGCCACATCGAGCGCGTGCATGCGTGCCAGCAGCTCCATGTAGTGCTCGAGCACTGCGCGGCGTTCGGCCGGATCGGGGTTGGTCGCGAGGTTGGTCTGCCCGTGCACGCGCTCCATCACGATGCCGCGCGGCTGCGGACAGAAGCCGTAGATCCGCGGCACGGGAAGACCCTGCTCGCCGAGCACCTGCAGCGCGTGCATTTCGTGCTCCAGCGGGTAGATGCCGTGGTCGGTCGCCCCCCGGTCACCGCGGAAATAGAGTGGCAGCAGCTCACCGTCACGCTCGAGGTCGATGAACCAGGCAGGGCGCCAGCGTGGCTGGCGCTCGGCGCTGACGATGCGCCCGCCCAGCTCGCGCTCGATCCACGCAAAGGCCTCTGGCCAGGGCGCCTCGACGTCAATGGTCAAGTCACTCATGATCGATCTCCCGTCCGCAACGACGCCCAGCCGCCTGATGGCAATGCAGCACGCTCAGCGCAGGTGTGGCAGCACTTCGGCAACCAGCAGCTCGAGGCTTTCCCAGCCGAGCTCGGGACTCATGCCTGCCATCAGCGGATGCATGTCCAGCCGGCCATTGCGCCGTGCCAGCTCGATGCACTCCTGCGGCGTCACGACCTGGTAATCACCGCTTGCACGCAGCACTTCGGCGCTCGGCAGACTACGGAAACTGCCCTCGACACCCGCCTCCTCCTGCCAGGCGCCGTAGGCATTGGTCTCGTGCAGCGCATGCGGCATGATCTGCTCCCACACCTGCTCCGGATCATGGGTGACGTGCACGAAGGTCGGCGCCGGGGGCGTGAACGGCTCAGGGCTACGCCCCAGCCGTCTGGCTTCGTCATAGTAGATCTGGTGCAGTTCGGGGAGGTGCGTCATGAAGCCGTCAGCGATACGCCCGGCCCGCCGTGCGGCCGCCTTCGACGAACCGCCCAGCAGGATCGGGATGTGTTCCTGCACCGGCCGCGGCCGTACCAGCACGGGGCGCCCGTTGTAGTCGAAGGGCTCGCCGGTCCACGCCTTGCGCAGCACCTCGACACCCTCCTCGACCAGTCGCGCGCGGTCCTTCAGATCACGCCCGAACATGCGGAATTCGCTGACCACATAACCGCCGACGAGGGCCAGGATGACGCGCCCACCACTCAGATTGTCGAGTACCGCGATGTCTTCCGCCATGCGGACCGGATCGTGCAGCGGCAGGATCATGGCACCGAACAGCAGGCGCATCTGCGTGGTGCGCGAGGCAATCGCGGCGCCAAGCACCATCGGTGAAGGATCGTAACCGTCCTCGCTGCCATGGTGTTCGGACAGCAGGGCGGTATGGAAGCCGTGACTGTCACAGTACTCGGCCATGCGCACGGCTTCCGGGTAGAGCCGGTGTGCCGGTGTGCCGAAGTCAGGACAACGCATATCGAAACGTACGTTCAGCCAGATTCCCCGTGCAGCCGACTCACTCATGGCAACATGCCCCCCCATGTCTCATGACAGCACCCGTTCCCATCATTGCCAGGCAACGGTCCAATGACCGCACATGATCAGGCATGTTGACTGCTGACCGCCACCACCTCGCCCGTCATGTAGCTCGAATAGTCGCTGGCGAGGAACACCATCACGTTGGCGACCTCCCACACCTCGGCGCCACGCTTGAACGCCTCCTTCCCTTCGAGCTCGCGCAGCAGTTCCACCGGGGTGGTCTTCTTCAGGAAATCGTGCAGCGCGAGCGATGGGGACACGGCATTGATGCGGATCCCGTACGGTGCGGCCTCCATCGCCGCACAGCGCGTGAGCGCCATCACGCCCGCCTTGGCTGCCGCGTAGTGGCACTGATCGGGCTGCGCTCGCCAGCCAAGCACCGAGGCGTTGTTGACGATCACTCCCGCCTTGCGCTGCTGCATGATGCGCAACATCGCGCGCGTCATGCGCATGGTGCCGGTCAGCGTGATGTCGAGCACACGGTGCCACTCCTCGTCACTCATGTCCACCAGCGCCTTCGT
>CAZSYV010000016.1:0-34091 GCA_964610955.1 uncultured Klebsiella sp.
GCTACCCGCACAACCGCCTGATGCGCATGTCGCGCAAGCCGATCATCGCGCAGGTCCAGGGCTACTGCATCGCCGGTCACAACCACATGGCGTACTGCTGCGACTTCACCATCGCCGCCGAGAACGCCATCTTCGGACAGGCGGGCGCACGGGTGTCCTCGCCGGCGGACGGTTTCTTCGTGCCGTACCTGACCAAGGTGATCGGTGCGAAGAAGGCGCGCGAGATGTGGATGCTGTGCCGCAAGTACAAGGCGCAGGAAGCGCTCGACATGGGGCTGATCAACACGGTCGTGCCGCTCGATGGACTCGAGGCCGAGGTCGATCGCTGGTGCGAGGAGATGCTGGCGCTCAGCCCCGGTGTCCTCGAGGTACTGAAGGCATCCTTCGACCAGGAAATGGACGGCTATCGCGAGCAGTGCGTCACCTCGGCAGCGCTGTATCCCGACTGGTTCGACATGCCCGAGGGCAAGGAGGGTGGCGCAGCATTCCTGGCCAAGCGCACCCCCGAGTTCTGGGATATCCGCAGGCGCGAGGCCGAGGCGCGCGAACAGCTGCTCGAGGACTACGAGGCACGTCAGCCGAAGAAGTGAAGCTGATACGCAGGAGGAGTTCGACGTGGAGCTGAAGGACAGGGCGTGCATCGTCGGCATCGGGGAAACCCGCTACTGCCGCAAGCCGGGATCGGGCATGAGCGAGGAGGCGCTGCAGATGGCGGCGTCGCTGGCCGCGCTCGAGGACGCCGGACTGAAAGGCCGTGACATCGACGGCATTCTGGCGTTTCCGAACGTCGGTCGGTGCGAGGCGCTGGCCGCCAACCTCGGCAGCACCAACATGCGCTTTGCCGCGATCATCCACATGGGTGGCGCAACACCGGTGGCCTCGCTGCGCCTTGCGGCGATGGCAATCGCGACCGGACAGGCCAACTACGTGCTGATCCCCGGGGGCTGGAACGGCTATTCGGGGGCGCGCGTGCGCGAGACGGTCTCGACCGACATGGGCTCGCTGCCCGGCGGTCCGATCGCCTGGGACTACTACCTGCCGCATGGGCTGACGGCGCCGCCGCAGTGGTACGCACTGATGGCACGTCGACACATGCACGAGTACGGCACCACGCACGAGCAGCTTGGTGCGGTTGCGGTCGCGATGCGCCGCCATGCGCAGCTCAATCCCGGCGCGGTGATGCATGGCAAGCCGCTGACGATGGCGGACTACCTGGCTTCGCCGATGCTTGCCGATCCGTATCGGATCAATGACTGCTGCCTCGAGACCGACGGCGGCACGGCGGTGATCGTCACCTCCCCGGAGCGTGCGCGTGACCTGGGCAAGCCGCCGGTGTACATCATGGGTGCAGCGGCCGGGCAGCCTTATCCTGCCGATGAGATCACCAACCGTCCCGACTTCCACGGCACGGGGCTGACGATTGCCGCACCGGAGGCGTTCCGCATGGCGGGGGTCACGCCTGCCGACGCCGACTTCGCGCAGATCTACGACTGCTTCACCTTCGAGGTGATCCAGCAGATCGAGGAAGCCGGCTTCTGTCGGCGCGGCGAAGGCGGTGCCTTCGTCGAGAACGGTGCGATCGAGCTGGGTGGCAGGCTGCCGGTGAATACGCATGGCGGGCTGCTGTCCGAGGCGCACTCGCTCGGCATCGGCCACATCGTCGAGGCGGTCAAGCAGCTGCGCGGCAGTGCGGGCGAGCGTCAGGTTGCGGGCGCCGAGATCGGTGTGGTCACCGGTTGGGGTGATTTCGGCGATGGCAGCATCGCGATCCTGCGGCGCTAGGCAAGGGAGAGCAGACAATGAGCCAGGATACGGGTGCCTACGACAAGCCGCTGCCGCGACTCGAGGGGCTGAGCGGTGAGTTCTACGGTTGGTGTCGCCAGGGCGAGCTGCGCTTCCAGCGCTGCAGCGGCTGCGGAGCATTCCGCCACGTGCCGCGCTCGATGTGTCCCCGGTGCAACTCGATGGAGTGGGAATGGGCACGCTCCAGTGGTCGCGGTACGGTTTACACCTGGACCGTCGTCGAGCGTGCACTGCACCCAGCCTTCATGAACGCCACACCGCTTGCGCCGGTGGTCGTCGAGATGGCGGAGGGCGTGCGCCTGCTGTCGACGATGATCGACTGCGCGCCGCAGGAACTCAGCATCGGCATGCCGGTCGAGGTGGTCTTCGAGGCGGTGACTCCCGAGGTGACGCTGCCGCGTTTTCGCCGCGCACGCGGCTGAACCGACTTCATCAACGACAACGATCCCCCGCACAGGAGAACCGCCACGATGGCGCTGCAACTACCCGAGACCTTCAGTTACGAAAAACGTGGGCGCATCGCCATCATGACGATCAACCGCCCGCGTGCGATGAACGCCTTCACCGGCGAGATGCTTGCTGCGATGGACGCCTGCTTTGCCGATTTCCAGCGCGACGATGGGCTGTGGGTTGCCATCCTCACCGGTGCAGGCGAGAAGGCATTCTGCGCCGGAATGGACCTTGCCGAGGCGATTCCCCGCCTGAACTCGGGCGAACAGCTCGGTTACGAGGACCACACCAAGCGACCGTTCTCGGATGTGTTCAAGCCGATCATTGCCGCGGTCAACGGCTTCTGCATCGCTGGCGGCATGGAGTTCATGCAGGGTACCGATATCCGCATCGCGGCCGAGCATGCCACCTTCGGACTCGGTGAGGTGCGCTTTGGCCTGGTGCCGACCGGCGGTACGCATGTGCGCCTGCCGCGGCAGATCCCGTGGGCTGTGGCGATGGAGCTGTTGCTCACCGGCGAGAACATCGACGCACGCCGCGCCTGCGAGGTCGGACTGATCAACCGCGTGGTACCGCGCGAGAAGCTCATGGACGAGGCGCTGCGCATCGCGGAGAAGATTTGCGAGAACAGCCCGCTGGCGGTGCGCACGGCAAAGGAAATTGTGGTGCGCCAGGCGAACCTCGAGGCAGGCTTCGTGCTCGAGAAGGCCATCGGTGCCCGCGTGTTCGGCTCGCACGATGCAATCGAAGGGCCGAAGGCCTTCATGGAAAAGCGCAAGCCTGAATTCACGGGCCGCTGATACCACGACCAAGGGGAGACGGCGATGGCGCTGCGTGTCGAGACGGTGATGATGGGGCCCGATACCGGTCAGTACGCCGGCAAGGGGCAGGCGGTGACCGGCATTGCACGCATTGCCAACGACGCCCGACGACTCGAGGCGCTGGGATTCGACGGCGTGACGACGCCCGAGGCCGGACACGATCCGTACCTGCCGCTCGCCTTTGCCGCCGAGCACACCACGCGTGTGCGCCTGGGCACCAACGTGGCAATTTCCTTTCCGCGCAGCCCGATGGTGACCGCGCAGCTTGCCTGGGATCTGCAGAACTATTCCGGCGGGCGCTTTGCGCTGGGCATCGGCACCCAGATCAAGGGGCACAACGAGCGCCGCTACGCCACACCGTGGCCTTCGGCTCCCGGACCGCGCATGCGTGACTATGTGCTCTGCCTGCGTGCCATGTTCCGTTCCTTCCAGAACCCGGGTGCGCCGGAGTACTTCGAGGGCGAACACTACCGCTTCACGATGCTGCCGCCGTTCTTCAACCCGGGGCCGATCGAACATCCCGAGGTGCCGATCCACGTTGCAGCGGTGAATCCGTACATGGCGCGCATGGCCGGTGAACTCTGCGACGGGCTGCGGCTGCACCCGGTGGCAACCTTTGCCTACACGCGTGAGGTGCTGCTGCCGGCGATCGCCGCCGGAGCGCAGCGCTCGGGTCGCGATGCGGCGGGATTCGAACTGATCGGCGCGCCGTTTCTTGCGCTCGGGCGCAACGAGGAAGAACTGCGCAAGTCGATGGATGCACTGCGGCAGAACATCTCGTTCTACGCATCGACGCGTTCGTATCACGCCGTGCTCACCTTCCACGGCTGGGAGGACGTCGGCATGGAGCTGCACAGACTGTCGCTCGCCGGCAAGTGGGCCGAAATGCCGGCACTGATCAGCGACGAGATGCTCGAGCAGTGGGCAGTAGTGGCTCTCTACGATGATTTTGCCGATCGCCTGCGCGAACGTGCCAGCGGCCTTTTTGCCACGGTGCTGATCGACCTGCCGCCAGCTGCGCGCGGTGACGACGACTTCGTGCGCGAGACACTGCGCCGCCTCCATGCCTGACACGACCCGGGGAAACCACACGATGAGTGATACTGCCTCTTCTGCCGGCCCACTCGCCGGACTGCGCGTACTCGATGTCTCCACCATGCTTGCCGGGCCCTACGGCGCGACGCTGCTCGGTGACCTCGGTGCCGATGTGGTGCGGCTTGAATCGCACTACGGTGACGAGAGCCGTCACCTGGGACCGAAGCGCGGTACCGAGCGCGGTCCCTACCTCAGCCTGAACCGCAACAAGCGCGACATCGTGATCGACCTGCAGCAGCCGGCGGCACATGAGGTCTTTGCGCGCCTGGTGCGCACGGTCGATGTGCTGATCACCAATATCCGCGAACCGGCACTGAGCAAGCTCGGACTCAATTACGAGCAGGTTGCCGAGCTCAAGCCGGACATCGTCTGGGTCGGGGTGACCGCCTTCGGCCCGGATGGCCCCTATGCGGGACGTCCCGGGATCGATTTTCTCGCTCAGGGCTACGCTGGCGTGCTGGCGCTGAATGGTGAGCCCGATGGCAAGCCGGTACGCACCGGTTTTCCGGCGGTCGATGTGATTACCTCGTTGCTCGTTGCCAACGCGGCGCAGGCGGCGCTGCGTGTGCGTGATGCGACGGGGGAGGGGCAGCGCGTCGAAGTATCGCTGCTCGATTCGCTGATGCATGCACAGGCGAGTTCGATCGGCGCCTACCTCACCACGGGCGAGGCGCCGGTGCGCACGGGCAACCGCAGCCTGTACTTTGCGCCCTCGGGTGTCTATCCGACGCGCGATGGCGGGCACGTCGTGATCACCACGCCGGGCGAGAAGTTTTTCGGCAAGCTGTGCCGCGCGCTCGAGGTCGACTGGGACAGCGATCCACGCTTTCACGACATCACGGCGCGGCTTGAAAACCAGGACGAGCTCGATCGCGTGGTTGCCGAGCGCACCAGCGCCTATACCCGCGAGGAGCTGATTCCGAAGCTCGTTGCGGCAGACGTGCTGACTGCACCGATCAACGAGGTCGAGGACGTGGTGCACGATCCGCAGATTCTCCACAACGGCATGATCGTCTCCACACAGCACCCGACCCTTGGGGAGGTGCAGCTGACCGGCATACCGATACGCTTCTATCGCACACCGGGCAGTGTGCGGCTGCATCCACCGATGCTCGGCGAGAACACCCGCGAGCTGATGCTCGAGCTCGGCTATGCCGACACTGAGGTCGATGCGCTGATCGCCGCCGGGCTGGTCGCCGACAACGCCGACATCGAACGCCGCCGGGCCGCGCGACGCAAGCCATCCTGAGCCGGGGCGCCAGCGCAGCGCGTGTTCCGCGCACACTCCATGGTGTGTGGAATACGGGGGAGTGTGGAATCACGGTAATCGTGGCCAATATTTGCTGGTGGCGCCATTCTTGGTAAGGCTTCCTGCCAGCCTTGCGCCAGGCCGTGAGCGACTACTACACTTCGACCGATCAGTGAAATGGGTAGGCACGCGCCAGGCGTGTTTTGGCTTCAGGGAAGGAAGCACAGCAAGAAAGCAGACATACTCGGTCAACAGATGAAGTCAAAGGGGAAACACATGCAGACAGATTCAACCCGGGGTTCCTTCAAGGGTCGTGACTTCCGTGGCCATGCATTGGCGCTGGCTGTCGCGGCTGCGGGCATTGCAGCGCTTGCCGGAGGCGCCACACAGGCGCAGGCACAGCAGGAGCAGTCTGCCCGCAGCGGTGGCATCGAGGAAGTCACGGTTACGGCACGGCGCCGGGAGGAAAGCCTGCAGCAGGTTCCTGTATCGATCACCGCCTACAGTGCGGCTGACATCAGTGATATGGGCATCACCGATATCGCGCGGATCAGCGAGATGACGACCAACCTGATCATCATGCCGACCACGGGTGGCAACGACGCCACCGGTGTGTGCATGCGTGGCCTGTGTCGCACCGACTTCACGATCACCGAGGACCCGATGGTCGGTGTCTACGTCGACGGCATCTACATCGGCAAGGCCGTCGGCTCGCTCTTCGATATCGCACAGCTCGAGCGCGTCGAAGTGCTGCGTGGTCCGCAGGGCACCCTGTACGGAAAGAACACGGTGGGCGGCGCGGTGATCCTGCATACTCGCAAGCCGGGTGACGAGCTGGCTGGCGAAGTGTCGCTCACCGCCGGCAACTTCGGTCGCAAGGACGCCAAGACCTACATCGAAGGCCCGCTGACGGACACGCTGTCCGCCAGCCTGGCGCTGTTGTCCAAGCGCCGTGATCCCTTCGTCAAGAACAACGTCGGTCGGGACATCTGGGATGAGGACAACCTGGTGGCGCGCACGGCACTGCGCTGGAAGCCTGTCGAGGCGGTGACGGTCGACTACGCCTACGACTGGCAGAAGAAGCGCGAGCGGGCGATGGTTCCGCAGCTCACCTCGGTATCGAACTACGGCTACATGCAGTACCTGACCAACGATCTGTTTGCATCGGCACCACCCGTCGATCCAAGCGTGCCTCCACTCGCCGATCAGGTACGGTCGAAGCGTGTCAGTCGCGTGTCCGTATCGGGGCCGGCAATCAACGACCTCGATGTCCGCGGTCATGGACTGACGGTCGACTGGGAGCTGGGTGATGCCGGCACGTTCAGCAATCTCTCGCTGAAGTCGATCACCGGCTATCGCGAGATGGAAAACTATCTGGTCAACAACGCCTTTGGTACCTGGTACCCACGCGTTCTGACCAACTCGCCCGATGATTTCTCGCTGCGCTCGAAGAGCCAGGAGTTCCAGTTCGCGGGCAGTGCCTTCAACGGCTACGTCGATTTCGTCACCGGTATCTTCTACTACAAGGAAACGGGCGATTACATCAACCACCAGATCCTCGGTACCTTTGGCATGGACCAGATCTACTACACCGAGATCGACAACACCAGCAAGGCGCTGTTCGGCGAGGCCTCGCTGCATCTCACCGAGCGCCTGACGCTTTCACTCGGCCTGCGCTATACCGACGAGGACCGCAAGCAAAACCACACGGTCACGGGCATCGAAGTTCCGTACCTGGCGATGGAGGGGACCTATTTCGACACCTACAATCAGACCTACTATGGCTTCCCTGCGGTGATTCCGACCAAGATCAACGACAAGGGCACCTCGCCGCGTGTCGCACTGAACTACCAGTGGACCGACGATCTGATGGTCTATGCGAGCTTTGCGCGTGGCTTCAAGAGCGGTGGCTTCAACGCGCGTTCCGCGTCGATCGTGGCGTGGGGGCCGTATGACGATATGCAGGCCGACAGCTACGAGATCGGCTTCAAGTCGATGTGGCTCGACAATCGCGTGCGACTGAACGTGGCTGCCTTCTACCAGGACCTGACCGATATGCAGACGCAGGTCAACGTGATCGACAATGGCAGCTGGATAACCCAGGTGCAGAATGCCGCGGAGGCAACGATCAAGGGCCTCGAGGTCGAGGCGCTGCTGAAGGTGATCGAGGGACTCGATATCTCGGCCGGCTACGGCTACGTCGATGCCGAATACGACAAGTTCATGTCGCCGGATCCCAGTCTGCCGGTGGGTACGCCACCCGTGGATGTTTCCAACAACCGTGGTTTCGAGTTCACACCGAAGCACAGCTACAACCTGTCGCTGAACTACACCTTCCCGCAGTTCCTGCCCAATGGCGACCTGCGTGCTCGTCTCGACTGGTCGGGCATGAGCAAGCATGTGTTCACCCCGGTGCTCAGCACCAACAAGGATATTGCGCAGAGCGGCTACAACCTGGTTAATTTCCGGTTGGCATGGGAAGACGCACAGGTAGGCTGCTGCAACGACGGGCGCCTTGCTGTGGCTGCCTGGGTACGCAACCTGGCAGACAAGAAGTACCGTATCGGTGGCTACGACTTTGATGGCGGCCCCGTTGCCGGCCGCGTTGCCACCAGCCAGTATGGCGAACCCCGCACCTACGGCTTCGACGTGATCTACAGGTTCGGTGCAATGTAAGCCTTCGTTTGCGCGGGGTCGCACGCGACCCCGCGTGAGGGTACGATCCAGGCCGTGTCCGGGGGCGGAGATTCCGCAGACGGCCACGGTCCTTTTCGTTTTGTGTCTGCACTATCCGCCCTCCTGCCCGGTGTGATGCCTGTGATGACCATGAAGCCGGAGCTTCGGACGGCGCCTCACCCTCCCGTGATCAGTCATGCACGGCGCCTGCGTGCGGCGCTCGGGATCGCATCCAATGATTTGCCCGTGTCCGATATGCGCAGTGCCCAGGCGCTGTGGGCCGATTCGGGCGCGATGGCATTGACCGGTACGGGCGGTGGTCTGCCGCTTCACTCACCGGCACCGCTTGCTGCGTGCATGCTGGGCGTGTGGCAGGTGCTGGCAGGGGTTTCCAACGGTGTGCTCGATCCGGGTTTTGCCGCACACCGCCTGCTCGGTGAACGTGCCGCGATTGCGGGGCTGCGTCGCAACGGTACGGTGTCGGCTGGAGGTGGCTGTCGTCTGCTCGCGGCACGAGACGCCATGCTTGCACTCAACATGGCGCGTGAGGACGACTGGCGCCTGCTGCCCGCCTGGCTGGAAACACCGGTCGATGACTGGGGCAGTGTTGCCGAGTGCGTGGCTGGGCGCGAATCGAGCGTGCTGCTCGAGCGCGCACGTCTGCTCGGCCTGGCGGCGGCCGTGATGGCACCGGCGCCCGAACGTGTCGGGCCGTGGTTTCACCTCGAAGCACGGAGCGAGCGACGCACCGCCGTCCCAGGCGGTGCGCCGCTGGTGCTTGACCTGGGCTCGCTGTGGGCAGCGCCGCTGTGCACCAGCGTGCTTGGCATGATGGGGGCGCGTGTGATCAGGGTCGAGAGCGAGCAGCGCCTCGATGGTGCGCGTTACGGCCCGGCAGCGTTCTTCGATCTGCTCAACGCCGGCAAGGAGAGCGTGGTGCTCGATCTGCGTCTGGAGTCGGGTCGACGGAGCCTGCGGCGATTGCTGGAGTGTGCCGATATCGTCGTCGAGTCGGCGAGGCCACGAGCGCTCGAACAGATGGGAATCCGTGCGGCGGAACTGGTGCGCCGCACGCCCGGCCGGACGTGGATCGCGATCACGGGCTACGGCCGTCGTGCACCGATGCGCGACTGGATCGCCTACGGTGACGACGCCGGTGTTGCAGCGGGGCTCAGCGATCTGCTGCGCCGTGCGAGCGGGCAGACGGTGTTCTGTGGTGACGCGATCGCCGACCCGCTCACCGGCCTGCATGCGGCGCTGCTTGCCTGGCTGGCGTGGCGTAACGGCAGCGGCGGGCTGTTCGATGTGTCGCTGCACGCGGTTGCCGCGCATGCTGCCGCGCTGCACGCAACGGTGGACTGGCATGCCGATGAGGGGCATGCCGCTGTCTCGCCCGTGGCGCGTGCAGTACGGGCACGTGCCGTGCCGGCCGGGGTCGATACGGCGCGCGTGCTGCGTGAACTCCTGCGATGAGTGGCTCGCTGCTGTTGTGCGCAGCGGGGGGGCCCGATGGTGAAACGCACGATATGCGCATTGCCGCGGGCCGCATCGTGGCAGTCGACAGGCGGCTCAGGCGCCTGACAGCAGAACCCGTTCTGGATGCGGCAGGTGGTGCGGTGATTCGCGGCCTGCATGATCACCACATTCACCTGCTGGCAAGCGCCAGTGCGCTGCAGTCGCTGCCGTGTGGGCCGCCGGCAGTGCGTGATGCCGTGGCGCTGGCGCAGGCGCTGACTGCGGCACGTCCCGATGCTCAGGGTTGGATACGCGGCGTTGGCTTCCACGACAGCGTCGTTTCCGAGCTCGATCGCCATTGGCTCGATCGCGTGTGTCCCCGGCACCGACTGCGCATCCAGCACCGCAGCGGCATGCTGTGGATCCTCAACAGCGCGGCCCTCGAGGCGCTCGGCATGACACCTGATGCCGAACTCCCCGAGGGCGTCGAACGCCTTGCCGACGGCACGCCAAGCGGTCGCTGCCACGGCATCGATGACTGGCTGGCACGGCGCATCGGTGCGCAACCACCGGGGTTGCGTGCGCTCGGGGCGCACTTGGCGGCATACGGGGTCTGTGGAGTCACCGACGCCGGTGTGCGCAATGGCCCTGCGGAGTGGGGGTTGATCGCCACGGCACAGTCGTGTGGCGAGCTGCCGCAGCGCGTGCTGATGATGGGTTCCGAGGCGCTGGACAGTGTGACCGACGAGGGCGAGTGGATCGAGCGTGCGGCGCTGAAGGTCTATCTGCGCGAGTCGGAGCTCGATGACTTCGAGGCGCTCGTTGCGCGCCTGCGTGCGGCGCACGCCAGCGGGCGTGACCGAGCGTTTCACTGTGTGACGCGCACCGAGCTGGTGGTGGCGCTTGCTGCACTCGAGGAGGTGGGCGCGCGCCCTGGTGATCGCATCGAGCATGCTGCGGTGTGTGACGACGAGGCGCTGGCGTGGATCGCGCGCCTGGGCGTTCGAGTGGTCAGCCAGCCACACTTCATCGTCGAGCGTGGCGAGCGCTACCGAGTGGAGGTGGAGCCGCGCGATCGTCCATGGTTGTGGCGCGCGGCGAGCTTTCTCGCGACTGGCGTGCCCTTTGCGGCGGGTACCGATGCCCCCTACGGTCTGCTTGATCCGTGGCGGGCGATGCGTGCCGCGGTATCACGGCGTACCGATGGTGGCGAGTACATGGGCGTGCGTGAGGCGCTTCAACCGCAGCAGGCGCTGGAGCTCTTCTGTGGTGATCCGCGGCGGCCCGGTACGGGTTCACCGTGGCCACGGGTCGGGGACCGTGCCGATCTGTGTGTGCTCGACTTGCCGTGGCGAGCACTGCTCGATGATCTCGACAGCCGCCATGTGCGTGCAACGCTGATCGACGGCGTGGTGGTCCATGCGCGCTGATGCTGTCGCATGCGTCGCACCGGTGAGTGGACATGCGGCTATACTTGGCCGCTTTCCTGGTGTTCTGGGTTCCGCATGAACGGCGAACGTCGCTATACGCTCACCCTTTCCTGTCCCGATCGCGTCGGCATCGTCGCACGCGTCGCCGGTTTCTTCGCCGCATTTCAGGGCTGGATCCTGGAAGCGAGCCAGTACGCCGACGAACAAAACGGCAGCTACTTCATGCGTCTCGAGGTGCGTGCCGATTCACTGCCGTTCCATCTTGCCGAGCTGCGCGAGCAATTCGCGTCGCTGGCAGAGGAATTCGACATGAGCTGGCGGATCAGTGACAGCGCGATCCGCAAGCGAGTCGTGGTGCTGATGTCGCAGCAGGAGCACTGCCTCTACGATCTGCTCGGACGCTGGAAGAGCCGGGAGCTCGACATCGAGATTCCCTGTGTGATCTCGAACCACGAAACCTGGCGCGGGCTGGTCGAGTGGCACGGCATTCCCTTTCACCATGTGCCCATTGGTGTCGACACACGTGATCAGGCCTTTGCCGAGATCGAGCGACTGTTCACCGAGTCGGGTGCGGACGCGATGGTGCTCGCCCGCTTCATGCAGATTCTTCCGGCGCAGATGTGTCAGCGCCATATCGGGCGCATCCTCAACATCCACCACAGCTTCCTGCCGAGTTTCGTCGGCGCGAAGCCCTACCACCAGGCGCACGATCGTGGCGTGAAGCTGATCGGTGCAACCTGTCACTACGTGACCGAGGACCTCGACCAGGGGCCGATCATCGAGCAGGACGTGATCCGCATCGACCACAGCGACAGCGTCGAAGACCTGGTGCGCTACGGCAAGGACATCGAGAAGGCGGTGCTTGCACGCGGCCTGCGCTATCACCTCGAGGATCGTGTGCTGGTCAATGGCCGGCGAACCGTCGTGTTTCGCTGAGCTTGCGGGCTGGCAGGAAAATTCCCACGGCCGCAGCCTCGAAGGGCAGAGGGAGAGCGAACGATGACACAAGGCAGCAATGTGCAGAACAGCCAAGGGGTGCTCGGCTGGATCGAGCGCACGGGCAACAGGCTGCCCGACCCGGTGTTCATCTTCATCTATCTGGTCATCGCGCTGATCGTGCTCAGTGCCATTGCCTCCGCCAGCGGCTACAGTGCGCTGCACCCCTCGCAGCGCGACGCCAGCGGCGCACCGGTGCTCATCGCCGCGCAGAGCCTGCTTGCACCGGAGAACATTCGGCGCCTGTGGGTCGACATGCCGCAGACCTTCACTGGCTTCCACCCGCTTGGCTACGTGCTGGTGGTGATGCTCGGTGCGGGCGTTGCCGAGCGCAGTGGACTGTTTGCCACGGCGATGCACGCTGCGGTGCAGGCTGCGCCGCTGGCGCTGCTCACGCCGATGGTCGCGCTGGTCTCGATGATGGGCAACCTGGCGGCAGATGCCGCCTATGTGGTCCTGATACCGCTCGCCGGAATCCTGTATGCGGCTGCCGGGCGCCATCCGATTGCCGGCATTGCTGCATCGTTTGCCGGCGTGTCGGGAGCATTCTCGGCGAACCTGCTGCCGGGACAGCTCGATGCACTGCTCTTTGGCATCACCGAGGCTGCGGCGGAAATGCTGGTGCCTGGCTGGGATGCGAACATCGTGGGCAACTGGTACTTCATTGCCGGCATGACGGTCGTGTTCCTGCCGGCGATCTGGTACGTCACCGATCGGATCATCGAGCCGCGTCTGGGAGGCTGGGAGACAGGACTCGATGCGAACGATTCGAGCGCGCCAGGCCCGCTCGATGCGATGCATCGACGCGCACTGCTCCATGCGGGTGTGGCGGCGCTCGTGGTCGCGCTGTTGTGGGTGCTGTTCCTGTACGGTCCGGGTACGCCGCTGCTCGATCGCGATGCTGTGGGTCCAGGGCGGTTGTCACCATTCTTTCGCTCGCTGGTCGCCGGTTTCTTCGTGCTGTTCCTCGCCTGTGGCTGGGCGTACGGGCGTGTGGCGGGAACGGTGAAGACACACCGTGACATCGTGCGCATGATGCAGGAGGCGATGGCCGAGCTTGCGTACTATCTCGTGCTTGCCTTTGCGGCTGCCCACTTCATCGCCATGTTCGCCTGGTCGAACCTGGGCCTGATTCTCGCGGTGCACGGTGCCGAGGCGATACGTGCCTCGAACCTGCCCGTACCGCTGCTGCTCGGGCTGATCGTGCTGCTCACCGCGGGTGTGAACCTGTTCGTCGGCTCCGCCTCGGCGAAGTGGGCGCTGCTCGCCCCGGTACTGGTGCCGATGATGATGTTGCTCGGGGTCAGCCCCGAGGCGACCACTGCGGCCTACCGGGTCGGTGATGGGGCAACGAACATCGTGACGCCGCTGATGGTGTACTTCCCGCTGATCCTCGCCTTCTGCCAGCGCTGGCGGGCAGACTTTGGCCTGGGTAGTCTGGTTGCAACGATGCTGCCGTTTTCAGTTGCGCTGCTCGTCGTTGGCGTCGCGTTCACGGTGGCGTGGGTTGCCATTGGAATCCCGCTTGGACCGGCGGCTCCGGTGCACTACGTGCTGCCCGTTCACTGAACCATCGAACTGGCAAGCGGTGCTGCGGCACGCACGCGGTTGAGTGCAGGATCGTTCGGCGGATTTTCGATGCAGCGCGTGCCGTCGGGATGATAGATCCAGGCGATGCAGCGGTTGCAGGTGGTGCAGCCGGAATGGCGCGTCTCGCCGGTGCGGAAACGGTTCACCAGTGCACTGTCGTGAATCAGTGCGCGCGCCATCACCACGCAGTCGAAACCATCGGCGAGTGCCGCTTCCGCACTGTCGAGTGATTTCACGCCGCCGAGGAACGCCAGTGGCATGCGTACCGCCTCGCGCACCCGCAGCGAGTGCTCTCGCAGGTAGCGCTCGTGGAACTCCACCCGACGTGGTGCCATGAGCGAGCTCAGACGCAGTGCCAGGCGCGACAGCCATTGGCCCTGCAGCACCCTGCCCATTTCCTGCTGGTCGACCAGGCTGCCGAACATGAACCACGTCGACTCGACGTTGCGACCTCCGGAAAGCACCAGCAGGTCCGCCCCGGCGTCTTCCAGAAGCCGTGCGGTCACGGCCGCATCGTGTGCATCTGCGCCCCCGGGCACGCCATCGGCAACGTTGATCTTGGCGATCACGGCAAGCTCCCTGCCGACGGCCTTCTTCACCGCCGCCAGCACCCGGGCTGGAAAACGAGCACGATTTTCTGCGCTGCCGCCGTAGGAATCGCGGCGACGGTTGTCGAGCGGCGAGATGAACTGGTTGAGCAGATAGCCGTGCCCCATGTGCAGCTCGACGGCATCGAATCCGGCATCGCGTGCCAGCTCCGCGGTGCGCACGAACTCGTCGGTGACGCGCGCCATGTCCGGCTCGTGCATTGCGCGCCGCCACCAGTTTCCCGCCAGCAGCCCTGCCTTGTTGAATCCCGTCACGGAACTCATCGTCGCGTGTCGGCGCCGGATACCCGTGACGAAGGAGCCACCGTGGGTGATCTGTGCCGAGATTGCTGCACCTGCATCATGCACCGCGCTGGTGAGCACGCGCATATCGGGCAGAATTTCCTCGCGCATCCAGATCTGGTTGGGCAGCGTGCGGCCCACGTCGCTGACCGCCACGTACGCGACCGTGGTCATTCCAACGCCGCCGAGCGCCAGATCACGATGATGCTTGACCAGTGCGTGCGTGGGCATGCCGTCGATGCACATGGCTTCGTTGGCACCAGCCTTGATGAAACGGTTGCGCAGCCTGAGCGGACCCAGGGTGAGCGGGTCGAAGGGGGAAGGTGTCTGGATCATCGACGGTGGGTTCCGTGGTCTGTGATGCGGCTGTCGCCATGATCGTGATCACGACATCGTGATGCAACCACCATCGTTTCAACGCGGCCAGGCGTGACCGCATCCAGACACGGTTGACGACAGTGGGAGAGCGGACGTGCAGGCCCCGCGACCTGCACGCCGGGTGGAAGTCTCAGTGATGAAGGACGCGGAAGCTGCCGACCAGCTGTGCATCGTCCCCGATCGGTCCCGAGGCCCTGACCTTGACCGACCTGGCATCGAATGACATGCAGTTGCCGGGAGCGATCACGCCGGTGTTGTTGTCCCAGCTGACCTTGACCGAGACGGCCTTGCTCGAATCGACCGATGCCTGGCGTGAACGTGGGATGCAGATCTCGATATCACGCGGCGTCGAGAAACGGATGAGCTCGACGTCCTGATCGGAATCGAGAACGAACTGGTTGCGCGCCGGCGCGCGGTCGGCCCACGCCATGACGGGATCGAGGTCCTGCGGTCCTTCGGTTCGCATTTTCTGCGCAAATGCCGGGGCGGCAACGGTTGCTGCCATGATGGCTGCCAGTGACAGGACTGTGATGGGTCTTGCAGTGTTCATCGTTCACTCCTTTTCTTGCTGTTGACGGGAACGTGAGACAGCCTCTGTACGAGAGGAAGGACTGCCCGGCGCTCGTGCAAGGTGTGACCAGAGCTTGACTGAAAAAGTGCGAAGTTTCGGTCTTTATGGCATTTTTCGTTTGCCGTATCCGTGGCTGGGCGTTGCGATCGACGGGAGGAAGCATGGTCGAAATCGAATTCGAGAACCGTGACGGTATCGGTCTGATCACACTCGCACGGCCGGATCGACTCAATGTCGTCGGCTGGCAGATGCTCGCGGAGCTTGGTGAACTGTATCGGCGCTGCGATGCCGATCCGGCGGTACGCGCAGTGGTGGTCACCGGCAGTGGTGATGCATTTTGTGCCGGCGCCGATCTGTCCCAAGGCGATGCCTTTGCCGCCAACGCGACTGGAGATTTCAGCTCCTGCCCACTGGCGATGCAGGCCTGGGATGTGCGCAAGCCGGTCATTGCGGCCTGCAACGGCCATGCGATTGGCGTCGGTCTTGGCATCGCCCTGCAGTGCGATATGCGCATCGTGGCCCGTGAGGCGAAGTACGGGCTGCTGCAGAACCGCCGTGGTGTGGTCGCCGATTTTGGCGTCGAGTGGATCCTGCCGCGCCTGGTGGGTATCGAACGGGCCTTCGAACTGCTGGTGCGCGGTGTGCGCATCGACGGCCAGCAGGCGCATGACTGGAAGCTGGCGGCCTATGTTACGAAAGCGGATGCGGTCGTGGATTGCGCGCTGGAAATCGCCATGGACATGGCGCGCAACTGTTCGCCACTGGTGATGGCGATGCACAAGCGTCTGCTGTGGCGAGGACTCGACATGGGCCGTGATGCCTTCCTTGCGCTGGAGACGCAGTCCCTGCACCACAGCATGCGCCAGCCTGATGCACTCGAGGGGGGCGTCGCTTGGGTCGAGAAGCGCGCACCCCACTGGGACGAGGACTGGTACGCACGCTGGCCGGGCTTTCTCTGAGCTTTCCTGCCGTGGGTTTACCTGTGACAGGCTGCAGGAATACCGACATCCCCCCGTCTTCGGCAGCGTCATATCCCGCATGTGATCGCGGTTCGATTGGCGCGCAGCTAGCGCGCTCGGGCAGTCGGCTCATCCTTTGCGTCGCCCGACCAGCGAACGAGCACCGGCTCCACACGGCTCATGCCTGTGCTGGTGATGCGGCCGAACTCCAGATGGATCCCCTCCTTGCGCCAATGCAGGACGCCCGTGCGACGATCCACGTCGGATGCGCCGTGGTGCCGAATGCCTGTGTCAATTCCCTGTCGGCAAACTGACAGGTGCTGGCGTCGTCAGGAGCCCTGCCGTCTTTTTTCAGAGTGTGGCACCCATCCCTGGCGGTAAGGACGCCCGTCTCGGCAGGCAGTGTTACAGGACCCTCGACGAAGACCGCGTAGTGGCCGCCGGCAAGCAGCTACCCCAGGGGGGATGAGCAGGATCGAAATCAGGCGCGACCCGTGCAGCGGGAAGTGGTGAATGACCCCTGGTCGGATAGTGCCACGACGGCAAAGGTCCCGAGTGCCGCCCGAAGGCGTGACCTGCCATACCCACTCGGGCTGCAAACCGCCGCCAAGCATGGTAATTTTTGTCTCGTTTGCAGATCCGGGTGGGGCACGGCCCGATTCACGCCGACGACCACCAAGCATAAGGAATGTGAGCACGGTGCATGATTCGACCTCCTCGGCCGTCGACTCGGCCCTCCAAGGCTGGGCTGACCGCCTGCGTGGGCGCATCGACATCCCGGTGCTGGTGCGTTGGAAGGGAGGCGTCGGCCTGAAGCTCGGCCACTTCGAGAGTCCCCGTGTCACCATCGATGTGCGCGACGCCAAGGGCACGGCAGCTCTGGTTGCGGCCTCGCTCGGCGGTCTCGGCGAAGCCTACGTCGAAGGCCATCTCGATGTTGGCGGTACTGCGCACGACATCGTCGAGATCGCCCACCGCTTGGCCGAAACCGAAGCCGAAGCCAGTCCGGGACTGGTCGGGCGCTTCGTGAGCCGCATTGCCGAGGGCGCACGCCACAGCAAGGCGCAGGACCGCGAAGCGATCGAGTTCCACTACGACGTCTCCAACGACTTTTACGCCGCATGGTTGGACCCGCGCATGCTTTATTCGTGCGCCTACTTCGAGAACGGCGACGAGACACTGGCCGAGGCCCAGCTGAAAAAGCTCGATCACATCCTGACCAAGCTGCGCCTGCGGCCGGGCCAGCGCCTGCTCGACATCGGCTGCGGCTGGGGCGCGCTGGTGCTGCGCGCGGCCGAGAAGTTCGGCGCTCGCTGCGTTGGCATCACGCTGTCACAGAACCAGTTCGAGCTGGCCAGCGAGCGGGTGCGGGCGGCCGGCCTGGCCGATCGGGTCGAGATCCGGCTGCAGGACTACCGCGAGGTGGACGGCAGCTTCGATCGCATCAGCAGCGTCGGCATGTGCGAGCACGTCGGTCTGAAGAACCTCGATACCTACTTTCGCGTCATTCACGAGCGGCTGGCGCCGGACGGCTGGGCGCTCAACCACAACATCACCTCGACCGACGTCGACAACGGCAAGACCAGCCTCAGCGGCGGGCGTTTCATCGACAGCTATGTCTTCCCGCACGGTGAGCTGCCGCATATCAGCACCGTGCTGGACGCCATGCAGCGTAGCGGTCTCGAGCCGGTCGATGCTGAAGGCCTGCGCCGCCACTACGCGCGCACGCTGGAGCTGTGGAGCGACAACTACGAGGCCCGCAGCGAGCAGCTGCGGGAGCTGGTCGACGACAGGCACTGGCGCATCTGGCGCGTCTACCTGGTCGGTTGCCAATGGGCCTTCGAGAATGACGAGTGCTCGGTGTTCCAGGTGCTGTGTCAGCGCGCCGGCCAGAGCGCGCGCAGGACGCTGCCCTGGTCGCGGCGCTGGCAGTACGAGGCCGCGCCAGGCTGAAGGGGCGCGGCCCCCGGGCGCCGGTGCGAGCCTCAGGCCGTGCTCCTGAAAGACGCGGCTGCTGCCATCGCGCCGGATGGGCAGCGTCTGGCAGCGGTCGCGCCGGCCGCAGTAGGCGGGCCACTCCATGCCGGGTGCACTGACGACCGGCATGCACGGCACCGCCGGCCCGTACAGCGTCAGTCCAGCCTCAGTGCCCAGACGATGCACCATCGGTATGAGCGCACTCGCCGTCTGATGCGCGGGCACATCGGAGACGAAGTGTCCCATCGTGGGTGCCATGGGTGCGTGATGTGCTCGCCGCTTGAATGCGCACAGTGGGTCAATCCCTGCCCCTGCACCGTGGTGGGCGATCACGTTGGCTTGGCTGAAAGCCCCATCATCGTGCACCACTCCACCGCCTGGATGACCGAAAGGCCCGACAGGCTGCTAGAGCAAACCCTTGTGGAATGCTGCAAGGCCGCCGCGTGGCTGGATGAACACACCGTTGCAGCTTGCCGTCAGGGTATCGCCGGCGTGCATCTCGGCACGTACCCGGGTCTTGCGTCCCTCGACCTGCTCGACCCAGCCGCGCAGTTGCAGTTCCGTGTTGAGCGGAGTGCGCTGGTGATAGCGGATCTCCAGTGTGCCGGTCATTCCCGGCTGCCCACCGATGGCCTGCGCCTCGCCCATGAACTGGTCGAACAGTGCAGCGACGAAACCACCATGTACGCTCATGGGGGGGCCCTCGTAGGCCCAACCCATGGTGACGCGCCCGTGTGCCACGCCATCGACGATCCAGGTGCGCAGCGGCGCTGCCAGTGGGTTGCTCACTCCGGCAACCGGGTTGGTCTCGTTGCCGATCTGTCCTACGCGTCCGTGATGTCCCTGTTCGGCAAATGCCAGACGTCCGTACAGGCGTGGCTGAGCGGCGAACTCCGCTGCCGTATCCTCGAGACTTGCAGCAATCGTATGCAGTTCGGAGATCGTTGGGGTGCTGGTCACCAGGGTTTCCGTCAGCTGGCGAATCGCCACGGCAACGCGTCGTCGGGCTTCCCATGCCGCGCTGTACGCCGCTGTCATCTCCTCGGCGGCGAAGGGGTTGTCGATCGAATCGGTCAAGGCATGTTCTCCTTCGTTGGGTCGATGTTCGCCACGGCTGCCCCGAGCAGTCCTGGGTCATGGTGCATGATCACGTGGACCGGGATCGCGCGCAGGTACGCACTCATGGGGCCATTGGTCTCGAAGCGGGCACGGAAGCGACTGTGCTGCAGGAACGTGGTGAAGCGTGGAACGATGCCACCGGCGATGTAGACACCACCCAGCGCCCCGCAGCACAGCGCCTGGTCGGCCGCGGCGGTGCCCAGGAACGCACAGAAGATCTCCAGTGCATCGCGGCACAGCAGATCGTCGCCAGCGACTGCCCGCGTCTGGATTTCTGCAGCAGGCAATGCTTGTGGCTTGCACGTGCGCAGGCTGCACAGCGCACGGTGGATGCGCTCGAGCCCGGGTCCCGAGAGCAGCGTCTCGCGACTCACGTGCTCTCCGGCATCGAGCAGCGAAGTGATGATCGACAGTTCGTCACGGTCCGCCGGGCCGATCGAGGCATGCCCGCCCTCGGTGGGGATCGCCTGGAAGCCACCGGGTGTGGGCACCAGCTGAGCCACGCCAAGCCCGGTGCCCGGACCGAGCAGTGCGAGCGGGTGTCCGGTGCGCGCTGTGCCGCCACCGATCGGCAGCAACACCGATGCGTCCAGATGCGGCAACGCCAGCGCGATTGCCTCGAAGTCGTTGATCACGCGCAGGCGCTCGACACCGAGCTCGTTCGCCAGAGCCCGTTGCGAGAACTCCCAGCTGTGATTGGTAAGCCGTACGGTGTCACCGTCGATTGGGCCCGCCACGGCGAGGCATGCCTCGTCTGGTCTTGCCCTGGTTTCGTGCAGGTACACGCGTCCCGCTTCACCGAGCGAGGCGTATGTGCGCGTCTGGAGGGTGCGCTGCGCCTCGAACTGTGTGCTGCCGGCCCGCACCAGGGCAAAGCGTGTGTGAGTGCCGCCGATGTCGGCAATCAGGCGTAGTGGAGAAGAGGGCATCGATTCGTTGCGGGTCGTATGTCGATGATCCCGATTCTGCGGGCATGCGTGATCAATGGCAACGTGTATCGCGATCACTGATCGTGTGCCGATGAAGATCCGCGTCCCTGATGCAGCCTTTACGCACCGTGATCGAAGCGCCAGAATCCTCCGGCCGTTTCGAACTCCCTGTACCCGCGACGAGGCGATTGGAGGCACGATGAAAAGCACACCACTGCACGCGCTGCATCTCGAGCTGGGCGCCCGCATGGTTCCGTTTGCCGGCTACGAGATGCCTGTGCAGTACTCGCAGGGTATCGTGCATGAGCACCTGCATACGCGCACCGCGGCAAGCCTGTTCGATGTCTCGCACATGGGGCAGGTACTGGTGCGTGGAGAGGGAGCAGCACAGGCGCTGGAGCGACTCATGCCGGCCGATCTGCTCGGCCTGGCCGTGGATCGACAGGTGTACTCCCTGCTCACCACGGCCGGGGCCGGAGTGCTCGATGATCTGATGGTCTCGCGCCGGGATGCGCAAGCCTTCGTGCTGGTGGTGAATGCGGCATGCAAGGAGGCGGATATTCCCTATCTGCACACGGAGTTGCCTGGGCTCGAGGTGCAGGAGCTCGCTGAGCTGGGCTTGCTCGCACTGCAGGGGCCGCTCGCAGTCACGGTGCTGGCAGAGCTGGTTCCGGCGTTGGCCGGCCTCGTTTTCATGGGCGGGATGCACTGTCTGCTCGACGGTGCACCGTGCTTCGTCACGCGTGGGGGCTATACGGGCGAAGATGGTTTCGAAATCTCGCTGCCACAGGCCGACTGTGAGCGGGTCGCGCGGCTGCTGCTGGGCCATGAGGCGGTTGCGCCTGCTGGGCTCGGCGCGCGGGATTCGCTGCGCCTCGAGGCGGGATTGTGTCTGTACGGGCACGAGCTCGGCACGCAGATCACGCCGATCGAGGCGGGACTTGGCTGGGCGATTCCGGCGGTACGACGTCCCGGGGGGGCGCGTGCAGGCGGTTTTCGGGGGGCGGAGCGCATTGCAGCGGAACTGGGTGTCGGCACATTGCGTCGGCGCGTCGGTCTGCGGGGCAAGGAACGCGTGCCGGTACGCGAGGGCGCCGAACTGACCGATATCGAGGGCCGAGTCGTCGGTGTCGTCAGCAGTGGTGGCTTCGGACCCAGCGTTGGTGGCCCGATCATGATGGCCTATGTCGAACGTGCACTCGCCACGCCGGGCACGGAGCTGTTTGCCATCGTGCGCGATCGTCCACGTCCGGTGACGGTCACGAAGTTGCCGTTCGTTCCACTGCGCTATCACCGCGGCTGAGCAGCGCCGCGATCAGCTGCTCGACGACCTGCTCCGGTGTCAGTCCGTCGCAGACGATGCGCAGGTCTGCATGCTCGGCATACAGCCGGGTGCGTTCGGCGAACAGCTCCTCGATGCCCTGCCCGGGAGCACGCACCAGTCCTCGCGTAGCCCAGTCGACCACGCGTCGGCGCAGTTCCTGCAGCCCTGCCTCGAGATAGACGATCGTGCTCGAGGCGGCGAGCCGGCGCATCGCGGCCTCCGCATACACCGCGCTGCCGCCGGTGGCAACCACACGACCGCGTGCGTCGATCTCACCGAGCACCTGCTCCTCGATTGCGCGCAGTCGTTCGCCTCCCCCGGCATCGACGATCTCCTGGAGCCTGTGTCCTGCACGAGCCTCGATCGTTTCATCCGTATCGAGGAATTCCAGACCGAGGCGGGCAGCAAGCATCGGCCCGACCGTGCTCTTGCCACAACCCGGCATTCCGATCAGGGTGATCCCGTGCTGCTGTTCCATCGTGCAACCGTGCGCGCTAGAGTGGATTTGTGATCGAGCATTGTGGCGACCGGGTCGACAGGGGCGCAAGCTGATGGAGGAAGGACATGGGAAACCGATTCGATGACGGGGCTGTCTGGCGTGTGCTGCTGACGCACCGGGAGGAAATGCGAGGGTTTTCACTGCGTACGGCCTACGCTGCGGATCCGCAGCGAGCGCAGCGGATGTGCCTGCACGCTGCGGGACTGACGCTCGATTACTCGAAGAACCTTGTCGATGAGCGCACGCTGGAGCTGTTGCTGGCGCTGGCGCGTGAACGTGGGGTCGCGTCCAGTGTGAGACGCCAGTTTTCCGGCGAACGGATGAATGTCACCGAGGGTCGCGCGGTGCTGCATACGGCGCTGCGCGGCAGTGATGCCGGCGCCACGCTTCCCGAGGCGGAGGCGGTGCGTGCAGTGCGCGCACGCATCACGACGATCGCCAGCCGTTTGCGTGCGGGTGAGTGGCTTGGCTGGAGCGGTGTGCCGGTACGTGATGTGGTCAATATCGGTATCGGTGGCTCGCACCTGGGTCCGGCGTTCGTCAGCGGCGCCCTCAAGCACCTGTGGGGGCAGGGCATACGCTGCCATTTCGTGTCGAACGTCGACCCGTGTGATCTCGAGGACGTGCTGCACGGCCTCGACCCGGCAGGCACGCTGTTCATCGTCGCGTCGAAGTCCTTCTCGACGCTGGAGACATTGCAGAACGCGCTTGCGGCACGTCGCTGGCTGGCAGATGCGGGATGCCCCCGGGAGGCGTTCGAGCGGCATTTCCTTGCCGTGTCGTCGAATGTGCCGGCAGCGGTTGCCTTCGGTATCGCCCAGGACCATGTGCTGCCGATGTGGGACTGGGTCGGTGGGCGCTATTCGCTGTGGTCGGCAATCGGCTTACCGATCGCCATCGCGGCGGGGGCAGACGTTTTCGACGAGCTGCTCGCCGGTGCCCACGAAATGGATCGCCACTTCCTCGGGGCACCGGCAGGGGAAAACATGCCGCTGCTGCTCGGACTGCTCGATGTCTGGTATCGCAATGCGCTCGGTTGCAGCTCACTGGCAGTGATCCCCTACGACCAGGGACTTGCCCGGCTGCCTGAATACCTGCAGCAGCTGGTGATGGAGAGCAACGGCAAGTCGGTCGATGTGAACGGCGAGGCGCTTGCTCAGGCCAGTGCTCCCGTCGTCTGGGGAGCGGCAGGAACCAACGGGCAGCACTCGTTTCATCAGATGCTGCACCAGGGAACCGACATCGTGCCCGTCGATTTCGTGCTGCCGCTGCTCAGCTACAGCAGCAACACGGCACAGCATGCGTACCTGGTCGCAAACTGCATCGCGCAGAGCCAGGCGCTGATGCTGGGGCGCACGCTCGCCGAGGCGCACGCCGAGCTCGGTGCACGCGGTGTGTCCCCCCAGGAAGCCGAGCGCCTGGCGCCGTACCTGGTCATGCCGGGAAACCGGCCCAGCAACACGATCGTGATGGACCGCGTGACGCCGCGTACGCTGGGAGCGTTGATTGCGCTCTACGAACACCGCACCGTCACTGCCGGTTATCTGTGGGGGCTGAACTCCTTCGATCAGTTCGGTGTGGAACTCGGCAAGCGACTTGGCGAAACCGTGCATGCTGCGCTGCTCGCAGATGGCACAGTGCAGCCGGAGGTCGATTCCTCGACTGCCGCACTGATTGCGAGGTATCGCCGGCTGCACCCGTCTGCCGTGCCCTAGGCGTTGTGCTCCGGCGAAGGGCAGGTCACAGCCAGATCATCAGTCCAAGCTCGAAACGGTGGCTGAGCAGCGGGTGATAGGGATAGGCGCGAATGCGCATTTCCTGCAGGCCCGCATTCGATGCGCTGAAGTCGGCAGTGAAGACATGCTCATTGCCACCCTCCGGGGCCGGCTTGAGCTGGACCCGTTGCGGGGTCGATTCCTCGGGTTGTGGTGCCGGGTCGATCAGGCACTCGAGCACCAGGTCCGAAGGCTGCAGCCCGTTCATGAACACACGCACACGCAACGGAACCGTCTCGTCATGGTGGACTGCAACCGGCGGGGCGCTGATCAGGCTGATGTGTACACCAGCCCAGCATGAGCGCACGCGTTGCTTCCATGCGGCAAGTTCGCGCGCGCCCGCCGCCTGGTCGGCCGAGAGCCTGCGGTGTTGTTCACGTGCGGGGCAGTAGAGGCGGGTGATGTAGTCCATCACCATGCGCCGCGAGTTGAAGCGTGGAATGATCGACTTCATCGAGGCCTTTGCCAGGTTCACCCAGCCGCGCGAGAAGCCGTGTCCATCGCGCGCGAAGTACAGTGGCAGGACTTCATGCTCGAGCAGGTCGAGCAGGTCCTTGCCCTCGTCGCGGTTGCGCTGTTCGAGGTCGAGTCGGGGATCACGCGGTGCGATTGCCCAGCCGTTCTCGCCGTTGAAACCCTCGCCCCACCATCCGTCCAGCACACTGAGATTGATCACGCCATTGAGTGCAGCCTTCTGACCCGAGGTGCCGCTCGCCTCGAGTGGGTATTCCGGCGTGTTCAGCCACAGGTCGACACCTGAGACGAGCTGCCGGGCGAGGCGTATGTCGTAGCCTTCGAGCAGGATGATGCGGCCCTCGAACTCGGGGCGGTGGGCGAACTCGTGGATCACCTTGATCAGGTGCTGCCCGGGTGCATCGTTCGGGTGCGCCTTGCCGCCGAACACGATGACCGTAGGACGCTCGGGATCGTTCAGGATGCGGGCGAGGCGCGCCGGGTCGGAAAACAGCAGAGTGGCGCGCTTGTAGGTCGCGAAACGGCGTGCAAAACCGATCACCAGCGTGTCGGCATCCCGGCGTGAGATCAGCCGCGTGACCCGCGCGATTGTCGCCTTGCTCTCACCGTTGCGGCGGTAGCGCTGCTTGATGCGCTCAGTCATGTCCTGCAGCAGCCACTCCTTGAGCTGTTTGCGCACGCTCCAGAACTGGTAATCCGGAATCTCGTCGATGCGCTCCCAGTATTCGGGATCGAGCATCTCGGTGTGCCACTCGTCGAAGCGCATCTCGAACAGGTTGAGCCACTCGTTTGCGAGGAAGGTCGGGAGGTGTACGCCGTTGGTGACGTGGGTCATCGGGTTTTCTTCGGGCGGGATCTGCGGCCAGGCGGCCTGTTCCATCACCGATGCGACCTGTCCGTGGATACGCGATACACCGTTGTGAAACCGCGACCCGTGCAGTGCGAGCGTAGTCATGTTGAAGCTGCCGTTTGGCGCCGGCAGGCTGCCGATCGCCAGCAGCTCGGTCATGCTGATGCCGAGGCTGTTCGCGAACTGGCTGAAATAGGTCTCGAACAGGCCTGCGTCGAAGATGTCGTGACCGGCGGGCACCGGAGTGTGTGTGGTGAACACGGTGCCAGCGGCGACGATTTCGATCGCCTCGGCGAAGCTCAGCCCTTCGTGCACATACTCGCGGCAGCGTTCGAGTACCAGGAACGCGGAGTGCCCCTCGTTGATGTGCCATGCGCTCGGGCGCATGCCCATGCAGCGCAGTGCGCGCGTGCCGCCGATGCCGAGCACGATCTCCTGTTCGATGCGCATCTCGCGCGCGCCGCCGTAGAGTTGGCGGGTGATGCTGCGATCCGCTTCGCTGTTCTCCGCCATGTCGGTGTCGAGGAGGAACAGGCGGATATGGCCGACGTGCGCCTCCCACACGTGCACTGCAACGACTCTGCCAGGAAAATCGAGATCGATCCGCAGGCGCTGCCCGTCGAGCATCACGGGGCGTATCGGCAGATCGTCGAAGTCGGACGGTACGATCTGCGAGATCTGGTTGCCGTGGCCGTCGATCGTCTGTGTGAAGTAGCCGTTGTGGTACAGCAGACCCACGCCGACGAAGGGAATGCCAAGGTCGCTCGCCGCCTTGCAGTGGTCGCCGGCCAGGATGCCAAGCCCCCCGGAGTAGATCGGGAAGCTCTCGTGGAGGCCGAACTCCGCGCAGAAGTAGGCGACGAGATCGTCCTTTGCGCTGAGGAACTGCTCGCATTCGGGGCGAATCTCGCGAGCCATGTAGGCGTCGTAGCTGCTGAGTACGCGGTGGTACTCCTCGAGATAGCTGCGGTCGGCGATCGCATCGTCGAGCATCTGTTGTGAAACTCTGCGCAGGAACACACGTGGATTCGCGCCGCACGCGGTCCACAGCCGACGGTCGAGGCGCGCGAACAGTGCTCGTATGCGCCGATCCCATGAGTACACGAGATTGTTGGCGAGCTCTTCGAGACGTGTAAGCTCGGCGGGCAACCGCGGCCGGACTTCGAGAGTGAAACGGGTGCCTGGCATAGTTCGTTGACGTTGTGTATCAGGTTTCGAGTATATCGAAAACCCGAGGTGTCGCCGTGTCGACTATTGCCATTGCATAGAGCTGTTCATACTCGCGCGCGCTGCGGCGCCAGGACAGGTCGCTGCGCATGCCGACGAGCTGCAGCTGGCGCCAGATTCGGGGCTGTGTGTAAAGCGCAAGCGCTCGGTACGTGGCTGCCAGCAGTGCGGCCGGTGTGTCGACGTCGAAGCGAAAACCGTTTGCGCTGCCATCGGCAAGGGCTGCTGGTGTCGCATCGACGATGGTGTCCGCGAGCCCACCGACGGCATGCACCACCGGAACCGTGCCATAGCGCAGGCTGTACATCTGGTTCAGGCCGCAGGGTTCGAAGCGTGACGGCATCAGGAATATGTCGGCGCCGGCCTCGATGCGATGTGCGAGCGCCTCGTCATAGCCTGCACGAAAGGCGATGCGTCCCGGATGCGCACGTGCCAGGGCAGCGAGGGCGTACTCGTTGTCTGGCTCACCGCTGCCGAGAACCACGGCCTGGCACGGGTGATCGATCAGCTCGGGGATTGTGGCGAGCAGCAGATCGATGCCCTTCTGCTCCACCAGACGCCCGATGAACGCCAGTAGCGGCATGCCGGCGTCAGGCCTGAGACCCAGTTCTTCCCGCAGTGCCCGCTTGTTGTCGCTCTTGTGTGCCAGCGTCGATACGCCGTAGCGGCGCACCAGCGCCGGATCACGTGCAGGATTCCATGCGTTCGTGTCGATGCCGTTCAGTATCCCGCTCAATGCATCGGCACGATGTCGCAACAGACCGTCGAGCCCGTGTCCGAAGGCCGGCTGGCGGATCTCCGTCGCGTAGCGCGGACTGACCGTGTTCACCCGGTCGGCAAACACGATCCCGGCCTTGATGAAACTCAGCATGCCGTGAAACTCGAGTGCCTCCGGGTGCCAGTAGCGTGCCGGCAGCTCGAGCTGCTGCAGCGCCTCGGCCGGGAACAGGCCCTGGTAGGCGAGGTTGTGGATGGTGAACACCAGCGCGGGTCGTGGTCTCCTGGCGTACAGCAGCAGCGGCACCAGTGCACTCTGCCAGTCATTGCAGTGCACCACCTCGGGAATCCAGCCGATTCCGAAACGGTCTTCCGCAAGCTCGGCCGCACAGCGACAAAGCAGTGCGAAACGCTCCGCGTTGTCGGCATGGTCGTTTCCCTGAGCGTCCTGGTACGGGTTGCCGGGGCGATCGAACAGTGCCGGGCAGTCGAGCAGCCAGAGGCGGTTGCGGGAACGGGGCACGCGAGTCTGCAGCAGGCGCACCTGTCGACCGCTGATCACGCGTGTGGCGATCAGCCGCACACCCAGCGGGGTTGCTGCGGCAAGCGCGTCGCGATAGGCAGGCATCAGCAGCGTGACCTGATGGCCAAGCGAGTGCAGTGCACGCGGCAGGCTGGCACTGACATCGGCCAGCCCGCCGGTCTTCATCAGTGGATGGATTTCCGAACTGACGAACAGTACGCGCATCTGCTCAGCTGCTCCGTTGTGGCATCAGCACGATTCCGGCCAGCGGCGGCAGCGTAAGGACAAGGGACCAGGGGCGGCCCATCAACGGTACGTTCACTGCCTCGATCGTTCCCGTGTTGCCGAGATCGCTGCCGGCATAATAGCGCGAGTCGCTGTTGAGCACTTCGCGATAGCAGCCGCCCTCGGGTACTCCGATGCGGTAGCCATGGCGTGGCACCGGCGTGAAGTTGAGCACCACGACGCACCAGGCATCTTTGTCGCGGCGCAGGTAGCTGAGCACCGACTGCGTGGCGTCGTGGCAGTCGATCCACTCGAAGCCACGCTGCTCGAAACACGCACCGTGGAGTGCGCTCTCATCGCGGTACAGTGTGTTGAGATCGCGCAGCAGGCTGAACAGCCCACGCTCGAGCCGCCCGGTGAGCAACTGCCAGTCGAGCGCGCGATCGTGGTTCCATTCCGCACGCTGTGCAAACTCGCTGCCCATGAACAGCAGCTTCGTGCCAGGGTAGGTGTACTGGTAGACGAAGAGCAGCCGCAGGTTGGCAAACTGCTGCCATTCGTCACCCGGCATGCGCCCGATCAGCGAACGCTTGCCGTGTACCACTTCATCGTGCGAGAACGGCAGCAGGAAGTTTTCGCTGAACGCATACAGCAGGCCGAAGCTGAGGTCCTGGTGGTGGTAGTGGCGGTGCACCGGGTCGTGACCGAGGTAGCCGAGCGTGTCGTGCATCCAGCCCATGTTCCACTTCATCGAGAATCCGAGACCGCCCAGCCAGGTGGGACGCGTGACCTGTGGCCAGGCGGTGGATTCCTCGGCAATCATCAGCGTGCCGGGGTGTTCGCCATGCGTCATTTCGTTGAGTTCACGCAGAAAGCGCATCGCATCGAGGTTTTCGCGCCCGCCGTACTCGTTTGGCGTCCATTCGCCGGGCTTGCGTGAGTAATCGAGGTAGAGCATCGAGGCAACGGCATCGACGCGCAGCCCGTCGATGTGGAACTCCTCCAGCCAGCAGTTGGCGCTTGCCAGCAGGAAGTTGCGTACTTCGTTGCGTCCGAAGTCGAAGACCAGTGTTCCCCAGTCGGGCTGTTCGCCACGGCGTGGGTCGGCGTGCTCATAAAGCGTCGTACCGTCGAAACGCGCCAGTGCGTGCCGATCGCGGGGGAAGTGCGCCGGTACCCAGTCGAGCAGCACGCCGATCCCGTGCCGGTGGCAGTAGTCGACGAAGTAGCGAAAATCATCTGGTGTGCCGAAACGACTGGTGGGGGCGAAGTAGCCGGTCGTCTGGTATCCCCACGATGCGTCGAGGGGGTGTTCGGTGATGGGCAGCAGTTCGATGTGTGTGAAGCCCAGCTCGAGCACATGCGCGACCAGCTGGTGCGCCAGTTCACGGTAGCCGAGGAATTCACCGTCTGCTCGGCGCCTCCAGGAGCCGAGGTGTACCTCGTAGACGCTGAGTGGCCGGTGCTGCCAGTCGTGTTCGCGCCGTGCGTGCATCCACTGCGCGTCGCTCCAGTCGTAGGTGTCGGTCGTGGCGACGATCGATGCGGTGAGCGGGCGGCGTTCGTAGCGACTCGCGTAGGGGTCGATCTTCAGATGCACGCTGCCATCGCCGCGTGTGCGCAGCTCGAACTTGTACAGCGCACCGGCGCCGACCCCCGGGACAAACAGCTCCCACACTCCGCTGACGCCGCGCACGCGCAGCGGATGGCAGCGGCCGTCCCAGTGGTTGAAATCGCCAACCACACTCACCCGTTCGGCATTCGGTGCCCAGGTTGCAAAGCGTGTGCCGGCCACGCCATCGACCATGCACGGGTGTGCACCGAGCATGCGGTAGGCAAGGTGGTGGCGGCCCTCGCCGAACAGGTACAGGTCGATGTCGCCGATCTGCGGTGCAAAACCGTAGGGGTCGATGTCACTGTGCATGTCGCCGCCCATGTCGCGCCAGTGGATTGGCGGGTGTGCAGGCAGCGCGCCCACCTGGCTGCCCTCGAGCACGAACAGGCCGGTGTTGCCGATGCGTCGCGTCGGCAGGCGTTCCTCGCCGACCCACAGGGCGACGGCCCACGGTCGCCACAGGCGCAGCGCCCCGCCATGGCGTCCGAGCACGGTGAAGGGGTCGTGGTGGCGTGCCTGCAGCAGGTGGCGAACGTCGTCGCTCGCCAGCAAGGAGGAGTCGGCTGCGCTGAGATTGGTGGGCGGAAGGCGGTTCATCGTCACCGGATGGCTTGCAGCTGCCTCGGGGTGGACTGTGACGATGATTAGAAAGCATTATGGTGGTGGTTACAAATCGAGTCAGTCGTGTTCCTGCAAGTGCCTCGCAGTGGAGGTGGCGCAATGAAGACCGTGCGATCGGGCCGATTCGTCAGCCGTCTGACCCGCGACACCCTGGCGTTGATCCTGGCAGGAGGGCGAGGCTCACGGCTGCACCAGCTCACCAACTGGCGCGCCAAGCCGGCGGTGCCGTTTGGCGGCAAGTTCCGCATCATCGACTTTCCTCTGTCGAACTGTGTGAACTCCGGCATTCGCCGCATCGCTGTGCTCACGCAGTACAAGGCGCATTCGCTGATCCGCCACATCCAGCATGGATGGAGCTTCCTGCGTCCCGAACTCGGTGAGTTCGTCGAGTTGCTGCCGGCGCAGCAGCGCATCGAGACATCGTGGTACGAGGGAACGGCGAACGCCGTGTTGCAGAACGTCGACATCATCCGCCGTCATGGCCCGGAGTTCGTGCTGATCCTGGCCGGCGATCATGTCTACAAGATGGATTACGGCGGCATGCTTGCCGCGCATGTCGAAAGTGGTGCGGACATCACCATCGGGTGTCTCGACGTGGCACTCGAGGACGCGAGCGCCTTTGGCGTGATGGCGGTCGATGCGAACTGGCGTGTCACCGAGTTCACCGAGAAACCCGAGCATCCCCAGCCGATGCCGGATGACCCGACACGGGCACTCGTGTCGATGGGGATCTACATTTTCAACACGCGATTGCTGTTCGATGAGCTCCGGCACGATGATGCGCGTGAGGAATCGGTACACGATTTTGGCCGCGACATCATTCCGGCATCGATCCGCAAGTATGCGGTCAATGCCTATCTGTTCCGTGACCCGCACACGGGTGGGCGTGGCTACTGGCGCGACGTCGGGACCATCGATTCGTTCTGGCAGGCGAACATGGAACTGATCGGGGTGACGCCGGAGCTGAATCTCTACGACAATTCCTGGCCAATCTGGACCAGTCTGCAACAGGCACCGCCGGCAAAGTTCGTGTTCAACGACGAGGGCCGTCGCGGGATGGCGGTTGATTCGATGGTCGCCAGTGGCTGCATCGTCTCCGGTGCACTGGCCACCCGGTCGTTGCTGTTCTCGGGTGTGCACGTGCATTCCTATGCGGCGATCGAAGACTCGGTGATCTTTCCCGATGTGGATATCGGCAGGCGCTGTCGCATCCGCCGTGCGGTGATCGACAGGGGCTGCAGGATTCCCAAGGACATGGTGATCGGTTTCGATGCGAAGGAGGATGCGCAGCGCTTCCACGTTTCACCGAAGGGTGTCGTGCTGGTGACGCCAGACATGCTTGGACAGGAGATGCGCCATGACTGATGTCGTGCGGATGCCGGTGATCCTGTGCTGGCACATGCATCAGCCCGAGTACCGTGACCTGCCGAGTGGGGCGTACCAGTTTCCGTGGACTTACCTGCATGCGATCAAGGACTACGTCGACATGGCGGCCCACCTCGAGGCCGTGCCGGGTGCACGCGCGGTGGTGAACTTTGCACCGGTGCTGCTCGAACAGATCGCGGACTACGTGGAACAGCTCCACGGCTATCTGCACGACGGTACGCCGATCCGTGGGCCGTTGCTGGCGGCACTCGCCGCACCGACGCCTCCTCGAGCCGATGCAGCACGCAGCCATCTGTTGCGGCAGTGCCTGCGCGTGAACCGCGAGCGTATCGTCGGGCGGTTTCCTGCCTTCGCACGCCTGGTCGCAATCGCCGACTGGGCGCTCGAGCAGTCATCGGCGCTGCGCTATCTCGATGAGCAGTTTCTGATCGACCTGCTGGTCTGGTATCACCTGGGGTGGATCGCCGAAACGGTACGTCGAAGTGATGCGCGTGTGCAGCGCCTGCAGAAAAAGGAAGCGGGCTTCGATGCCGATGACCGGAATGAGCTGCTGCAGATTCTGCTGGGGATGCTGGGGTCGGTCATGCCGCGTTACCGGGCGCTGGCCACATCGGGTCGAATCGAACTGGCGATGAGCCCCTATGCACATCCGATCCTGCCGCTGCTGCTCGACATCCACGCGGGGCGCGAGGTCGAGCCCAGTGCGCCACAACCACGGGTCGATCGCTATCCAGGTGGTGAAGAGCGGGCACGCTGGCACTTGCGCTACGGGCGCGAGGTGTTCCGTCGCCACCTCGGGGTGGAGCCGCGGGGCTGCTGGCCTTCCGAAGGGGCACTGAGCGTGCCCGCGCTGAAGCTGATTGCGAGCGAGGGCTTCGAGTGGACGGCAAGCGGAGGCAGTGTACTCGGCAACAGCCAGGCTGCGAGCGAGCTGCAACACTGTGGGTCGGATGGCTGCAGACACCGCGTCCACCGCGTCGGCGAAATTCCCATCGACTGTTTCTTTCGTGATGATGGCCTGTCGGATCTGATCGGTTTCAGCTACTCGGGGTGGCACGCCGACGATGCCGTGGCGAATCTGGTACACCACCTGGAATCACTGGCAGCGAGCTGCCCCAGTCCGGGCAATTGTGCCGTCGTGATCATGCTCGACGGCGAGAACGCATGGGAGTACTACCCGGAAAACGGTTTCCACTTCCTGGAGGCGCTCTATCGCCGCCTTGCTGGGCATGGGGTACTGCAGCTCGATACCTTCAGTGATTTTCGCGCACGCTGCGGCACCCGTGCGCAGCTTGCAACACTGAAGGCCGGTAGCTGGGTCTACGGTTCGCTGTCGACCTGGGTCGGCAGTGCGGACAAGAACCGCGGCTGGGAAATGCTGGTCGATGCAAAGCGCTGTTACGACCAGGTGGTCGCAGCGGGCGAGTTGGCGCCCGAAACGCTCGAGCGTGCCACCCTGCAGCTGGCCGTTTGCGAGGGTTCGGACTGGTTCTGGTGGTTCGGTGACTACAACCCGGGCCAGTCGGTCAGCGATTTCGAGAGACTCTTTCGTCTGCACCTCGGCAATCTCTATCGTTTGCTCGGCGTCGCTGCACCAGGGTATCTGTCCGAGTCGTTCACTCATGGTCGGGGAGATCCGGCGCGTGGCGGCGTGATGCGCAGCGCCGGAGCGCAGGCCGCGACAACGTGAGCCAGGCGCTGCTGGCAGAGCGCAGCGCGGGGGTGCTGTTGCACCTGACGTCCTTGCCGTCGCCTTATGGCAGGGGCGACATGGGGCACGCAGCGTATCGCTTTGTCGAGTTTCTGGCTGCTGCGGGTGCAGGTGTCTGGCAGGTGCTGCCGCTGGGCCCGACGCACGAGGATGGCTCACCGTACAACACGATATCGGCGTACGCTGGCAATCCTCGCCTGATCAGTCTCGACTGGCTTGCTGATCGCGGCCTGCTCGGCGCTGGCGATCTGGTGCAGGTACGTGGCGGCCTGCGCGATCGCCAGTGGGCGCTTGACGTTGCGGCGCAGGCATTTGCCAGTGCCTGTACGGACGATGACGCACTTCGCGAGCGTTTTGGCGACTGGTGCGCGGCGCAGCACTGGTTGGAAGACTATGTGTTGTTCGCTGCGATCAGCGAGGAGCGTGCGTCCTCGGTCTGGACCGGTTGGGAGCCCGGACTGCGCGAGCGCGATCCGGCTGCGCTTGCCGCGGTCGCCGTGCGCCTCGATGCCCGCCTGGCAGCGTTGCGCTTCGAACAGTACGTGTTCGCCGAGCAGTGGCAGCAGTTGCATGACTACGCGTTGAGCCGTGGACTCAGGGTCTTTGGCGACATGCCGATCTTCGTGGCTCACGACAGTGCCGATGTGTGGAGCGCGCGTCGCCTGTTTCGACTCGACGCCGAAGGCAGACCGATTACGGTTACCGGTGTGCCACCGGACTATTTCAGTGCCGAAGGCCAGCGCTGGGGCAATCCGC